>JBKJWE010000058.1:0-2852 GCA_046717045.1 Nitrospiraceae bacterium
GCCTCGTACTCCCTGAGCTTCCGTTCAGCCTCGGACCGATGGCGTTCCGCTTGGTCCAGGCTGTCCTTGAACTTCTTTTCCCGCTCTTCGAGCACGCTCAAGATGCCGGGAAAAGCATACTTGTACAACACGAGGAGTAGAATGCCGAATGATACCACTTCCCAGAAAATCAGCGACGAGAGAAAATGAGATTCAAACTGCGGCATGGTGTATCTCTCTTCTTTTTAGAGGAGGCTCACAATGACCTTCCAACAAGACCGCAGAGCATAAGGACCCTGAGGCGTACTTTCGAGAACAAAGTTGGAGGCCGTTTTCAGCATCCTACTTGCGAAGACCCATGATGATGAACGCAATGACCAGCCCATAGAGTGCGATGGCTTCAACGAGAGCGAATCCGATCCACATATACTTACCGATACGGCCTTCTGCTTCCGGCTGCCGCGCCACCGCTTCGATCATCTTACCGAAGATGTAGCCGATCCCCACGCCAGCACCGGCAAAGCCTGCTGCCGCCAATCCCATACCCAACAATGCTGCTGCTGCTGAATCCATTGTGTCTTACTCCTCCCTTGTCTAACTGACACGCGCTAATGCGCGTGGTCATCGTGACCGTGCAAGTGAAACGCGTCGCCTAAATAGACGCAGGTCAGCACGGTAAAAATGTACGCTTGGATAAACGCAATACCGACTTCCAGTCCATTCATGGCAATTGTAAAGGCAAACGGTAACCAGCCGATCAAGACTCCTCCACTGATGGCCAGACCGAACAACACACCGAGAATCACGTGTCCGGCCGTCATATTTGCAAAAAGCCGCACGGCTAATGAGATGGGACGTGCCAATTGGCTGATCAACTCGATCGGCACCATTAACGGCAGCAACCACCCAGGCGTACCAGGCGGGACCAGAATCCCGAGAAACTGCGCCATGAAGCAGAAATCCCATGATCAAGCTGAGTCCGTAGACCACGCAAGCGAATACGGCAGTGACCACGATCTGACTTGTCACTGTATAAGACCCTGGGATGAGTCCGATGAGATTGCAAAAGAGGATGAACAAAAAGAGGGTGGCGATCAAGGGGAAGAACCGCATCCCGTCTTTACCCATCGTATCCATAATGATGCCGCGAATAAAATCCACGAGCATCTCGCCCAAGCTTTGCAGTTTGCCAGGGACCAATTTCCTCGCCGACCCGGCCATCACCATCAACACCGTGACCAACGCGACCACCACCCACATGATGATGACCGCTTTGTTGATGGAGATATCGAGTCCCCCCAACGAAATCGGGATGTAGTTATGGAGTTCAAACGGATGAAGCGGACTTTCTTCCACTGATTACCCTTTACGCTCGGAATTGTCTGATGAGGGCCACCGCATGGCCGACCGGTAGGCATTCCTGATCCCAGCCGTCACGCCGAGCACCAGCCCGATGACCACTCCCCACGGAGTAGAACCCAGGAGATAGGTATCGGCAACCCACCCCAGTCCTCCACCCACAATCAGCGCAGCCAGCAGTTCCGTTCCGATTCGGACCGCTTGACCGAGCCCCGCGTACAATGGATCTTGTGAAGGGGGCATGTCGTACCCACGGAGGAGAGTGCAATGCAGCCCATATACGCAAGGACTCTGCCGATGGCGGGCGCGCAATTCAAGCAGAATCACTGTGAAATTGTCAAGCTAGGAGGCACTGTGACAAGAGCGAAAACAGTGGGGTATAGTGAGCATCCACACCTGGAAGGATGATACGGTTCGCCGACCATGACACGCTTCTCCCAACTCTCGTTTCTTGACGGTCCCCCGGAGCCCCTCGTCCTCACGCTGGATCAGCAGACACGCACTCCGCTTGAATTCTATCGACAAATCGCAGCTCCTTTGCACCCCTCGTTTTTGCTGGAAAGCGGAAAGAGCGCTGGAGGCGAGAACCGCTATTCGTTTCTCGGCGGCGGCCCTTCCTCGGTACTGTCGGGACGAGGGAGCCACACTACCTTCCGCACCCCAAACGGCACGAAACAGACAGAACAGGACCCGTTCGACAATCTCTGTCGTCTGATGCAGCAGGAACGAATAAAGTGCCATCCTGCTTTACCGCCCTTCTGGGGCGGGGCAGTCGGATTCTTTAGCTACGACCTGATCCGTCGATTTGAAACGTTGCCCGCTCTGGCCATGGACGACCTTGCGCTCCCGGATCTTCAATTCGCTTTCTATGATCTGGTGACAGCCGTCGATCATCAGACCGGCCAAGTCCGCATCACCTTCTGCCCTCCGATGACGCGGTTCTTAGGGGAGCCGAGAGAAAAGCTCTACCGCGAAGGATTGGACCGCCTGGCCGAATGCGAAGCGCGGCTGACCGGCCCGCCAGCCTCAGCTCCGGATTGTCCGTCAATCGATCCCGCAGGATTTCGACCAGGCCAAACTCGGGAAGCCTATCTGGAACGAGTCCGACGCTGCCAGGCATATATTGCCGCGGGAGACATCTATCAGGCCAATCTCTCGCATCGATTCACCGTCGATATTCGCAAGATCTCTGCTGGGATAGATCGCCTCACCTACGAACAGGCGCTCTATCGCCAATTGCGCGTCGTGAATCCTTCACCGTTCTCAGGCCTCTTGCACTTGGACGATGTCACCGTGATCAGTTGCTCACCGGAACGATTGGTCCGTCTCGCGGACCGACAGGCTGCAACCAGACCGATCGCCGGAACCAGACCTCGCGGGTCCAACGCAGCAGACGATCACCGCCTCGTTGAGGAGTTGCTTGGCAATGAGAAGGAACGGGCGGAACATCTGATGCTCGTTGACCTGGAACGCAACGATTTGGGACGCGTCTGTGAATTCGGTTCCGTTCGAGT
>JBKJWE010000059.1:0-3715 GCA_046717045.1 Nitrospiraceae bacterium
CCGGAACGTGCCGGAGCGCATAGCCCATACTCAGAAAGTCAAAATGCTCGTCCGGGAACGGCAGACTCTCGCCCACGCCCCGCACCAGATTGCGGCAAGGCCCCTTCTGCGCTTCACGGAGCATGCCAATGCTCGGATCGAGTCCGATCACCGACCCGGACAGTCCCACCAGATCCAACGCACATTGCGTGACTAACCCCGGTCCGCAGGCCACATCCAGCACGCGCATGCCAGACCGGAGACCGGCCTGCTGCAGCGCTTTCTTCCGATACCAGATTCCAGAGCCAAACGCAGTGGCCTTATCGATGTTGCGATATTGGTAGGCGGTGCGATTGAAGAGTTCGTTCAGAAACCCCTGTCGGGCATGGGTTTCGTCGTAGTACTGACGCAAGGGAGGATGTGGCGCAACGGGCTGATCGGAAGATCGACCGGTTGACCGCTCGCCGCTGAACTCCATGGAGTGGTTCATGCCAGGCCCCCCTGCAATCCCAACGGGACACTTGTAGCAGGACTATTTCAGGTGGGCAAGTGGGCTCTCACCTGGTTAGGAGAAGGGGTGGAGGGAGAAGAGGACATCACTATCGTCTGTGCGGTAGTTGTACTCCAGGCGCAGCGCCCAGTTTTGCGAGATCGTGTATCGGGAGCCGACGCACCATAGAAAGTTTTCTGATTTGCCACCTACGGCAACGCGCCGTTCAGCAAGCGAAGCCGCAGAGAGCGAACAAGCGAGGAGATATAACGTTGGAGGCCTTTTTCACACGCTGCTAGAAGCGCAGACCGATACCGACTAAAGCATACTGCGAACGAAATTCTAAGGAAAGTCTTCGCCAATGATAGTTCGCGGACAGATATTTGTACTCTCCAAAAACGAAGAGTTGTTCCGACAGATTGCTCTGCGCGCCGGCAAGGAATTGATGGCCGAAGGTCGAGGAACTTTCGAAATCCCTGTCGGGACGGCCCGGGATATCCGCCTTTGTCAACACACCTTGAGACAGTCCTGCTCCTACCCCGACGTAGGGCACGACTCGCATCCCTGGATAACGGATGATGAGATTCGCCATGGTGTTGAAGACCCAGAGATTGGTGCGAGCGACCGATCCTGCACTGCTGCCGCTCGTGAGAGGGAAGGCGATGTCGCTGCTGTGGCCGAACGATTCCAATTCGATGCCCACGAAGCCTTTCGCGAGGGCTGGGAACACGGCGACCTTCAGGCCTGCTCCGGCCCCGTTCCCTACCTTCGTGTTGGGCGCGAAGCCCGTTTGAGAAAAGACTTCTCGGTTGGATGGCCAGCTACCGAGGGCATACAGGCTGAGATAGACATCGTTGTGTTCATCGGTAGAAGCCCGAAGCTCACAGACAGGAAGCAAGATGACGAGGCAGGTGAACATCCATATTAAGAAAAAGGCGCAGGGCGGCCCCAGAGGAATCGATCGGGATTGGTCGGGGCGCGCCATCTTGGAGAATCGGAAAAAAAGAAAGGGGCCTTCGGACAATAGTCCCAAAGGCCCCTCCTTAGCTCATGATTGTGCGGATCAGCTGCCTTTAACGATCGTGCACCATTCCCCGAAGATCCCGACGATCTGCTTAGCATAGTGGTCTACCGAGGCCACCGTCGTGATTCCGCCGGCCGCTTTCGCCGCCGACACGCTCGCGTCACCGGTTGCAACCCATCCAAGGATTGAGGTACCGCAGGCCTTTCCTTCTTTGGTTGCAGCGGTCGCGGTCGTCGCGGTATCGCCATAATGGGTGTCTGTGTAGATCCAACCCTTCATCGGGGAGTCAACGATCTGACAAGCGGCCAAGCTCAGACCGACCGCCGTAATCGCTGCTAGGGACAACAATACGTATGCCTGTTTGTTCATGGGTCCTCCTTTGAAATTGAAGTTTAGGAAGTGAAATGAGGCGTGATGCGCCGATGAAACCTCATTGCCGTGAGAATCACCGGGCGCGAGTATATAAGGGCTTGAGAGATCTGTCAATTTGCGATGCGAGCGGCGAGGATGTGAAACCCTTTACAAATTGAAGGGTTCTATGATTCGTTCGGCACCATCAAAAGAAACCTTGTAGGGTAAAAAGCACATCGTTATCTCGGTCGCGGTGGTTATATTCGAGCCGCAGCGCGAGATTTTGATACAGCGTGTAGCGCTGGCCGACGGACCATCGGAAATCATCGGACTTTTCGCCGAGTGCATATTTTAAGTAGCTCCCCGACGCCATCACTCTCCACCGGTCCGTGAGGTCGATCAACGTTCCGACCGTTCCGCCACCACCGATCCGGTGACGCTCCTCGTAAGCACGACTGTAATTCGCCTCAGCTTCCGCGAACGCGAACCAGACTTCACGTTTCAACCAACGGGATTCGACGGCCCCTCCGATCCCTCCGTTGATCACCCCATTGCTGCAGAGCTGACAGCCATTGTGCCGGATGGTTTGCATCCCCACATTCACTTTCCAGGACGGGGCTTGAAAGAGCCCATCCATCGGCGAGAGCGACAGGACATTGACCAACGTCGCGCGCTCGATTCTCGTCTGGTCTGCACGATTATAGTGGCGCAGGCTGAGTGAGCCGATTTCGATCTGAGCACCCGGGGTGTACCCGACTTCCGGATCAAGCAGGTCATGGTAGCCGGCCCGAACGGTCATCTCTTCAAACGTATCGTTGTTACGCCACCCTCCACCGACCGACGCACGCGAGGTCTTGTGTCCCAGTTCCGGTTGCTTGGCGAATGGAACGATTCGCAGGTCCTCCGACGGAATTTTCAGGTTGCTTCTGGCTGTCAGAATCGCACGATTCCGTTCCCTGTAGAGCCCCGCCTCCTCCTCGCTTGCTTCAATCTTGTATCGCAGGTAGTCCGACGTCACGTCCAACACGAAGGCCTGTCGCCCCACTGACAATTGGGTCAACTCCGGCTTCTGGACAAGTGTCGTGTCATGGGCGAGACGAGGCACCAACTTCCGTTCGTCATCGGACAACTGCTCACGCTTTCGACGAATGAGTGTGATGCGCGAGGGACGATAGGCCACATCGCCGACGAGACCGGGCTGCGCGATGAGTAGTCGGACCGTGTCCGTTGGAACAGTCCAAATCAGAAATTGATCCGTGAGGTGGAGGGAAGGATTCGCGAATTCAAGAAGCGACAAGATGTGATACGAACAGTTTTCTTTAAAAAAGAAATAATCGAATGAGGCATTACCCATTTCCCACGCATGCATCAGCAGCCGGTGGAGTTGTGACTCACTGAAGTTCAAACGATATTCCCAGATGTCCCGATTCTCAATATCCCGGTACTCCTGGACCTTCAGGTAATACGGCGGTGTCGAGAAATTTCCCCTGTAGAACCCGAATACCCCCTTGACGGGGTAGGCCGCTCCTTCGTCTGGCGGCACATCCGCCGCATAGTTGATGGTATAGGCCAAAATTCGTGTCTGCTCGGTTTGGCCTCGTTGATCGACCCTCAAGAACGTGTGCCCAAACATGGAAGCGGGATTGTTCATGAAGGCCGAGGGAAACACGAGGGTGATTCCCTGCGGATTGTGTTCTGCCAGCCAACGTTCGATCCGTTCGCATCGCTGCGGGGGAAGCCGTCGATCGTCGAACCGGAGCTTCTCCTTGAGCCAATGGTACCGGGCGATGAAGGCACATTGTGCCGGCTGCTGTGAACGGCCGACCAACTTGTCGGAAAAGAATCCCGACAGCGTCTGTTCAAGTTCGGCT
>JBKJWE010000060.1:0-10722 GCA_046717045.1 Nitrospiraceae bacterium
CCCGACGCTTCCGTCGACAGCTTGCCCGAGTGATAGAGCAGTTGGCCCATCAACAACGTGAACGGCCGCTGGGTACCGGGCTGAGCGGTCGTCCGATATCGCCCCGCGACTCCGGCGGCGTATTCATTCGAGAGATAGGTGTCGGCGGTCGGCGCGATCTTCTTCGGCTGCCCCAGGTTGTAGTAGCCAGGGAGCAATTTCATGATCTCGGCTTGAATGTCGTTCGAGGATTGATACTCCCATTGACAGCCCAGTCCATTAGCAAGCGCGGTCATGATGTGCCAATCGGGCAGGCTCTCGCCGATCGGGTCTATGGCCTGGCGGACGCGCAGCACTCGGCCTTCCAGATTAGTGAAGGTGCCGTCTTTCTCCGCATAGGTGCAAGCCGGGAGCACGACGTGGGCAAGGCGGGCCGTTTCGGTAAGGAACGGATCTTGGACGACGAGCAACTCCAGTCGATCCAGCGCCGCGCGCACCTCCATCGAGATGGGCAATGTCGCCAACGGATTCTCCCCGATCACATACAGCGCGCGGATCTGGCCGCTTTTGCAGCGATTAAGAATCTCGACGAGATTCGCTCCGGTCCCGGCAGCAGGAAGCGTAACGTCCCAGGCCTTGGCAAATCGATCGCGCGCAGCTTGATCGTCGAACGACGCTTGCCCCGGCAAGAATTCCGGCGCGACGCCCATGTCGACGGCGCCTTGCTCGTTGGGCTCTTCCGTCACGGTATTCACGCCGCAACCGGGTCGTCCCAGCTTGCCCGTAATCCAGGCGAGGTCGATCAGTTTCAGCACATTCCGATAGCCATCAGGCTGGCGGACAATGCCTTCGGCACAGAGAATGATAGACCGAGGGGCTTGCGCAAAGATGGCCGCAGCCTCTTTCAAGCCCTCGACCGACATCCCGGCCTGTGCCGCGATCTTGTCCAACGACACCTTCGCCACTGCGGCTTTCAGCGCGGCGAAGGCCTGCGGATATTTCTTGGTCGCGTCTTCGTCGACCAGATCCGAATCGATCGCCGCTTTCACCAATCCGTCGATCACGAGACCTTCTGTGCCGGGCGTGATAAGGAAGGGGTGCGAGGCGAGCTTGGCCATATTCGTCACAGCCGAATCGATGACCACGACCTGGGCTTTGTAGACACGAATGGCTTCCTTGATCCGCACGGCTGTCAGGGGATTCGTTTCCGTGAGATTCGAACCGATGAGCAAGATCGCTTTCGCCTTTGTCAGGTCTTCCCAGTCGTTCGGGGTCCGTCCCATTCCCTGTCCCTGCCGCGACGCATGAACGAAGTTGAGATGGCCGTAACGCGCGCTGCTGTCCACGTTGTTGGTCCGAAACCCGGCGCGCATAAGTTTCTGGAAGAGGTACAACTCTTCGTTCGTGCAGCGAGCCGTGATCAGGCCGGCGATGGCATCCGAGCCATGCACCTTGCGGATCTCCGAAAACCGATCGACCAACTGGTGCATCGTTTCCAGCCAGGGCGATTCGACCAACTGATTGTTCTTACGGAGGAGCGGCTGCTTCAATCGGGTCTTGCCGTCGATATACTCGAAGCCGAAGCGCCCGCGCACGCAGATGCCGCCATGGCCCTTGCTCGTATCGGCGCGATCTCCCCATTTGTTTTTCCATGACAAGAGGGATGTGACACGGACCACTTCCGTATCCTTGGTATCCAGGTACATTTGGCAGCCGTCCCCGCAGTAATTGCAGGTGGTGGTCGTTTTCTTCATCTGCCAGGGCTTGTAGAGGTACTTCGAGAATTTGTTGGTGATTGCGCCGACCGGGCAGACCGCCAAACAATCGCCGCAGAATTCGCAGGCGAGCGCGACGTCGCCCTTCGGGACGACCTGATTGAACCCGCCCTTCTTCATGAACTGCAGCGCGTCGATCATCAGGACATCTTTACAGACGTTGATGCATTCGGCGCAGGCGATGCAGCGGTTCATGTTGAAATCGAGGACCGGGCTGCGGGTATCTTCCGGGATGAATTTCTGCTTGGCGTTGGCCAGGTTCGTCACGCCATGTTCGAAGGCCATGTCTTGCAGTTCGCAATGGCCGTCGGCATCGCAGACTGGGCAATCGAGTGGATGGACGGAGAGGTGTTTTTCAACCGCCTTTTTTCGGGCTTGAAACAGGTCATCGCCTTCCGTACGGATGATCATCCCGGCTGTGGCTTTTGCGGTGCAGGAGCGAATCGGGGCCTTCTTCCCGTCCTGCATCACCAGGCACATGCCGCAGGAGCCGAAAGGATCGAAGGTATAGTGGTAGCACATGGCGGCAATGATCTTGCCCGTGCTTGAGATGACATCGTAGAGCGAAACGCCATCCTTCGCAGAGACGGTTTTCCCATCGATGGACAGCTCGATGCTTGCGGCTTCGACGTCAGGATTCGTGGCTGGTTTCAAACCCATGGTGTTTCCTCAGTGCTGCGTTTCGAGCGGCATGTTCGAGGTTTGTCCGCTCAGCGCTCCTTACCTATCGCACTCGCCCATGACGATATCGTACGTCCCAAAAATCGTGACGGCGTCCGCAATCATGTAGCCTCTGGACATGTAATCGAATGCGCCCATATGGATGAACGAGGGGGCGCGGATCTTCAGTCGGTAAGGTTTTCCGCCGCCTGTGCTGACGATGTAGAAACCCAACTCGCCCTTATGGGCTTCCGTGCCGCAGTAAATCTCTCCCGGAGGGGCGTTGAAGCCCTGCGAGAACAATTTAAACTGCTGGATCATGGACTCCAAATTCGTAAAGACCCGTTCTTTCGGCGGCAGCGTGACGCTCGGTACGTCCGCCATGATCGGGCCCTCCTGCATCTGCTCCAAGCATTGACGAATGATCTTCACGCTCTCATAGAGTTCCTGGACCCTGATCCAGTATCGATCGTAGGTGTCACCGTTCTTGCCGAGCGGCACACTGAACTCACATTTCGGATAAGCCGAATAAGGCTGGGCTTTGCGCAGATCGTAATCGACTCCAGAGCCGCGGAGCGTCGGTCCGCTGAGCCCGAAGCTGACGGCATCTTCGGCGGAAATGACCGCAACGCCCTTGGTCCGCGCCACCCAGATCCGGTTCTTTTCCAGGAAGACCACATACTCGTAGATCTTGGGCGGGAAATAATCAAGGAACGCCTTCAGCTTCGCGAGGAGCGACGGAGTAAAGTCTCGCTCGACCCCGCCGATCCGGTACCAACTGGTCGTCAGTCGCGCACCGCAGAGCTCATCGAACCAATCCAGCAGGATTTCTCGGTCGCGGAAGCAATAGAAGAACACCGTCATGGCACCGATATCGAGAGCTTGCGTGCCGAGCCAAAATTGATGGCCGATAATGCGCTGGACTTCCGCAACGATGGTCCGGAGGTACTCGGCCCGATCCGGCACGGTGATATTCATCAGTTTTTCCACCGCACGGCAATAGGCGAAGTTGTTGTACATCGCACAAACGTAGTCGAGGCGGTCGGTGTGGGGAATGAACTGGTGGTAGGTGCCTTCTTCTGCCAGCTTTTCGACGCCACGGTGCAGGAAGCCCATCACCGGGGTCGATTTGACGAGTCGCTCCCCTTCCAATTCGAGGATCACTTTCAGTACCCCATGCGTGCTGGGGTGCTGGGGACCCATATTGAGCAACAATTCCTCCGTGCGCAGGGTCGGGAGGGTCTCGCTTTCCGGATGGGCCGGATCGACTTTATAAACGGTTGTTCTCTGGTCTTCAAAAGCCATGGTTGTCTGGTCGCTTATCTGCCTGTCTCGTCAAGAAACTCAAATGTGTCTCGCCAGCCTTTGCCTCGGAGCGGGAAGTCTTTTCGCAACGGATATCCTTCCGTGTAGTCGTCAGGCATCAAGATGCGGCGCAGATCTGGGTGATGGCGAAAACGGATGCCCATCATGTCGTAGACTTCACGCTCCATGAAGTCTGCGCCCCTCCAGAGGTCCGTCAGGGAATCCACCACGCAATCCGATTCGGGGACTCTGGTTTTCAGTCGGATTCGATGTTTCTTACGGATGGAATAGAATTCCCACACCACTTCGAACCGTTCCTCGTCGTCGGGCCAATCCACTGAACTCACATGCACGATGTAATCGAAATCCATCGCGGGATCGTCATGCAGGAACTGCGCGACCTCGTGCAATGCTTCCCTCGTCACCGTCACCGCGAGATCGCCGCGCCATTCCACGGCCTTGATAAAGCCGGCGGCAAAATTCTCCTGGAGCCTGGTGGCTAGCTGTTGAAGTGACATCGTGAGATCTAGACCTTGAAGTTTGCCTTCACCTGATCCGGCTGCTTGACGAACACCCGTTTTTGCATGATCCGTTCTTGCAACTTCAGAATGCCGTCGAACAGCGCTTCGGGAGTCGGCGGGCAACCGGGGACGTAAATATCGACGGGTACAAATCGATCCACGCCCTGTACGACACTATAGCTGTCGTAAATGTTCCCTGATGTCGCGCACGATCCCATCGCGATCACGTATTTCGGCTCCGGCATCTGATCATAAATTTTCCGGATCACTGGCGCCATCCGTCGACAGACGGTCCCAGCCACGATCATCAAATCGGACTGTCGGGGAGAGGCTCGAAACACGCCGGCTCCGTAACGGTCCATGTCGTAACGAGAAGAGACGGCGGCGATCATTTCGATTGCACAGCAAGCCAGGCCGAACGTCATGGGCCACAACGAGCCCTTGCGAGCCCAATTGACGGCTTTCTCCACCGTCATCGTAATGATATCCGGCTGGCCGTCTTTCTCTTGTCGGCCCAATTGAATCAGTCCCATTCCAGAGCTCCCTTACGCCAGGCATAGATATAGGCCACGAGGAACAGGGCGATAAAGATCAACATCTCGATCAATCCGATCGCGCTGACCTTATTGATATCGTTGAACACCACGGCCCAGGGATAGAGGAAAATCACTTCGATATCGAAAATCACGAACAGCATTGCAAAAATGTAATAACGAACGGGGAAGGGCATTCTGGCATCTGAAAATGGTTCCGAACCGCACTCATAGGCAGAGAGTTTCTCGGACTCGGGATACTTCGGCTGAACGAGGTAGCTGATGAGCAACGTCACGACGCCAAACGCGAGCGCCACGAAAATGAACAGCAGGATCGGGAAGTACTTGGTTAGGTACTCATGGAGTAACTCGACACCGCTCATTGTCATAGACCTTTCAACACCTTAAGTTGAAAAGGAGATCGAAATATTAGACCCCAGCTTTGAGGGATAGCAAGCGCACAAAGGACCTATGACCCAAGACCCGAAAGTCCTAAGGCGGTCGATACGCCTCATCGAGGAAGGGCGGGGGGAAATCTGAGCAGGCTGAGCGAGCGGACTACTGTACTTTCTTTGGCCTGCTTGGAAGGCCTCGCCCCATTTGGTCAGACGCCATACGGAGATGCGAGGGTGGCTGTAGATCAGCGCTCTCCCACTCGGGCTTCAGAGCGGAGAAGGCCTTGGCCTTTTTACGACGATGTATCTGGGTTTCGATGCGGATAGGCCTAGTTGGCTGGGACTTTGAATTTGGAGGCCTGGGATGGGCCATAAGGAATCTCCCGAACACGTTGTCGAACGATCAGTCACCATAGCACCGGGGGAACGGGAGGGTCAACGGCGACAACGCCTTAATATTCTTGACAATGTGGGACGATTTGCTATGGTTTTTACAGCACTACTTGTCTCACATGAAGGAAACCACCATGGCTAACTATTCCACAAAGGTTGTTCTGTGCCTTACCGTCTTGACCATGGCCGCGCCCCTGGTTCCGGCAGCCTCGGGAGACGACCTCGACCAGATTCGATTCGGTGACAGCGCAATAGGGTATGCGGCGGGCTCCATTCAGATGGTGACCCCTCAGGATGGAATCGTCAATGTCATTACCGGGGACAATCAAACCGTCGGAGACCGGATGATTGTCGGCCAGCGCGATACCTTGTATCTCCGCCTCAGGAGTCCCGGCGATGCAGCCGTGGGCGATCTGTTTACAATCTATAAGCGTACACGCAAAGTGTTTCATCCCAATACGCGAGAGTATTTGGGCTATCTCGTGAATCGTCTCGCCATCGTTCAGGTGGTCCAGGCGGATCGAGAATTGACGACGACTCAAGTGCTCAAGGCCTACGGCGCGGTGGCTCCTGGCGATCCCGTCGTTCGATTCGCCCTCCCACGTGAGGAAGGGGTTGGTTCCGATCAGGTTACCGAGAGCGAGGTTCATGGACGAATCGTCCATCTTCAATCTGACATGGGGGTGATGAACCTCGTGGCCCAGAGGAATGTGGTCTATCTGGACCGAGGGCGCGAGGATGGTGCCCGGGCCGGAGACCGGATGGAAGTCGTACGGACTGGCGGGGGGCTTCCTCAACGTGTCGTAGGTGAACTGAAGGTGCTCTCCACCGAGGGGAAGACGGCTGTCGCACTCATCACAAAGTCGACGTCGCGGATTCTATTGGGCGATCGATTCCACGTGAAGGTTCCTGCTCCGGAGGTTCTGCCCGTGTCTCAGCCGGCCCAAAAATCGTCGAATGAGGGTTCCTCTGCGACGAAGGATTCACCGAGTCGGTTTCAGGTCCAGAACTCTGCGCGCGAGACCCGCATCAGTCTCGGCGATCTGATGAAGCAGCTCCGTTATGAATCGGGTGAGGCCACCATCAAACCCGAGGGGTACCAGGTCCTCGATGAGCTGATTGCCTATCTCAAGAACTCAGCCGGGGAACAGTTGATCAGAGTCGAAGGTCATGCCGATAATATGGAGATCGGACCCTCACTCAAATCGCTGTATCCCACGAACTGGGATTTGTCCAAAGCACGCGCCAGCGGGGTGCTCCGCTATCTGGTCGAAAAGGGTGGGATCGATTCGGCGAAGCTGTCATCGATCGGCTACGGCGATTCGAGACCAGTGGTGAGCAACGCCACTGAACCGGGCCGACAAAAAAACCGTCGAGTGGATATTGTCCTGTATCAGCCGGGATCGGCAGCCGATCCGGCCGGCTCTTCGACCAAGACAGTCGAAGCGAGCGATGGTGGATACAATGTATCCCGTTTGGGATCGAAAAACAGCGGCGCTCCTTCTCCGTCGGCCGCCGTAGGGGAGGAGCTTGCTCCAAACGCTTCGACGGCCCCCACTTCACTCGAGTCTCCCTCTGGGAACGAACCAGCGAACCCAGAGACAGTTGTCCAAGATGCTGTGGATGGGAAGTCTGTTCTTCCAGCTGTTCCCACCCAATAAGTGACGGTTCGATAAGGTTGGAGGGGTGGTCTTTCGACCACCCCTTTAATCTGTCTATGCTACATGCCACGGCTGCGAAGTCGTGATGCTTTCTTTGATCTTCCCCTGCCGAATTGATCGTCGCCGCCCTTCCGCATTGTTCCCTCTTTTCTCCTGCTGCTACAATGCCGTATGATCGCAGGTCGGCACGCAGCAACATCGCATCAAGGACAAGCTCTCTACGCGGATGTCATTGTTCCGCGCCATATAGAAGGCCCGTTCACCTACCTCGTTCCCTCCCGGCTTCAGCCTAGTTTGCGCATCGGGCAACTCGTGCTTGTTCCGTTCGGGCGATCCCTGCTCCAGGGCGCCGTCGTTTCTCTCGCCAGCAGTCCTCCGCAAGGATTCGAAACCGCGAGACTCAAAGAAATACGCAGCCTGCTGGCCGATGATGCATCCACGAATCTCCCAATCCCACTGTTCGATCTCTCCAAGTGGGTTGCGGAGCAATACGTCGCTCCTTGGGGACAATGTTTGAGGCTGATTCTGCCTCCCCCTATTAAAAAACAGCCGAAACGCCGGATTGGGCGCTATCAACTGACGGAACAAGGCCGCGCGGCGCTCGCGGTTCATGAGGTCTGTAAGGAGGAAGCCCTGTCGATTTTGGATCAGCTGAATAACAGTTCGTCAGGGTTGCCGCGATCGACGCTTGAACGGCGACGGAATCATGCCTATACGGCCGCGGTTCAATGGCTTCTGGCTCGGGGATGGATCGCTGAAGGAGAGAACCAGCGACGAGGTTCGAATCGAGACTCGTTGTTTATTTCACCCGGGCGGCAAGACGACCTCTTCGGCAGGAAGCCTGAGCGCCACAGGACCCACTCCACGAGCAAGCAACAGCCCGTGGGCCTGAAAGAGCTTTCCCAGGCTCTTCGCTCTGCGGGTGCTTCTCGCAGCCTGCTGCAGGCGCCCTGGCTCGAACGGTCGGCATTGCTGTGGCACACACTTCGAGAGGTGCTGGAACTGGGCAAGACGGTTCTGATTATCGTTGGCGAGGTGGAACGGGCCGAATGGATTACTGGATTGATTCGTAACCAGGAAGCGGACGTCTCCGTTGTCTGTTTTCATAGCGGACTACCGGACCATGTCCGGGCCAAACAGTGGGAACAGGTTGATCGACAGCTCGTTCGGGTCATTGTCGGGACCAGATCAGCGATCTTTCTCCCGCTGCGCGATATCGGCATGATTTGGGTGGAAGGAGAAGAGGACTCGGCGCTCAAGGAGCCGCAAGAGCCTCATTACCATGCCCGTGAAGTGGCGTGGTTTCGGGCACAAGCGGAACAGGCATTGCTGGTGCTGAGTTCCGCTCATCCTTCCCTCGAGACGCAGGTGACGGTGGAGTCGAGTGGCCGCGTGCTTCATGTTCCCCGTTCTGTTGATACGGCTCCGGCTATCCAGCTGGTTGATCTCCGAGGCCAAGGCCGCGAGAGTGTTTTGACCCCACCGTTGGTGCAGGCTCTACGCGACGCAGCGGCGAGACGCGCGGGAGCCATCTTGTTTCTGAATCGAAAATTTTATGCGGGCGCCCTCATCTGTCGGGATTGCGGAGAGGTTCCGCGCTGTCCAAACTGTTCCGTCGCGTTCACGTATTCCCGACAGGGGAAGCAGCTGCTCTGTGCGTACTGCGGTGGCGCGGCCAGATTGTCCGACGTCTGCGCCGTTTGTTCCAGCCCTCGTCTCCATCCGATCGGGAAAGGGACGGAGCGCGTGGAAGAGGAAGCAAAGAGACTGTTGCCCCACGCTGCCATCCTTCGCATCGACGGCGAGACGATGCGTCTTCCCCTACAGGCTCAGGCTCTCTGGCGTCGTGTGTCACGGGGGGAGTGGGACGTGCTCGTGGGGACGCAAGTGCTGCTGCGTCCTATTTTGGAACGATCCGCCGGTATGGTCGGCATCGTGCATGCCGATTCGGGACTCAGCATCCCGGATTTCCGCGCGGCGGAACGAACCTACCATCATATGCTCGATACAGTCGATTTGGCTCGCCCTGCTTCGGCAGGCGGCAAGGTCATCATGCAGACCTATCTGCCTACGCATCATGCGATCCGGGCCGTTGTGCAACGTGACGAGTCGATCTTTACGTCGGAGGAACGCGCTCAGCGTGCAGCGTTGGGCTATCCGCCCCTCGTTCATCTCATCGTGCTCCACATTTCAGGTCGTGATGACAAGATGGTGAAGGAAGCCTCGGCAAGATGGATGGGGACGCTTACGGCGTCGGCCATCGGGTCTGAGGGGCTAACGGTCCTGGGGCCGGTACCTTCTCCGCTCCCGCGGCTCAGAGATCGGTATCGGTGGCAGATTCTGGTGAAATCCCGCGACCGAGCGGAGGGGATTCAGGCGGCACGTACGACCATTCGTCTCATGGAGCAAGTCTCGAAACGTCGGGCGATCAAATTCGATATCGATGTGGATCCGATCGATCTGTGGTAGCGGTCAGCGACGCTTGCGAGGTTTGCCCGATTGGGGCAGAGGTGGAGGTGGTACTGCGAGCGTGGGAGATGAGTGGTTCGTCGATCCCCGATCCCGCTTGAAAAGTCCATAAGAAAAAGATACCCAAAAGACGGCCGATAAGAGCCCTGCGACAATGGCCGAGAGGATGGTCCCCATCTGTTCTTCAGTGGGCTGTGCCGTTGCCATGTTGATCTGAACCATCGTCAAGACGGGCCAGCTGAAACTCTCAAGCCCCAACAAGAAGGTCGCCCAGGCCCACACGCGCCCGATTGCCTGGCCGCGCCAGAGCAGCCAGCCCGCGACGCAGATCGCAACCAGTAATGCTCCGATCGGCGACAAAGCATCCCAAGCCAACCAGGCTCCAACGGCCACCACGCAACCAGCCAGCAGGGCGTTGAGCTGTGGGGTCCAAAGACTGAGACGTGTCATCGGCACCCAGGCCTCGCAAGAAAAAGTCACAGTGTGTGTCGCGCACGGTTCGTTGTCAACGGAAGTGGATGAGCGATGAGAAGGGGGTCGGCGCTAGGCCTGCAATTCAGTTGCAGCGGCCTCGAGCAGGGTCTTCATGTCGAAGGGTTTCTGAAGCGTGCGGTGGGCCCCCAGCATCTTGGCCACATCGAGGAAGTTAAGGATGCCGATCATATCGCTACCGCCCGTAATAGCGATGATTTTCACGTTGGGGAATTCGTGTTTCAGCGTGGTGATGCTTTCCAAACCATCCTGATCCGGCATGAGAATGTCCATAATAACCAGATCGGCCGGTGATTGCCGATACTGCCGGAGCGCCTCCTTCCCGTCACGCGCTTCCGTTACCTGGTATCCGGACTGTGAGAGCGTCTCGCGGATCAGCTGACGGATTTGGTCTTCATCATCGACGATGAGAACGGACGACATCCTGTTTCTTTGCCTCCATGATTGTCGCGGCGACGGCACGGCTTGCGGCTCCGTACGGATTCGTCGCCCAGCATGATCGACTCTAGCACCTCTCCAGCGAGCGGGCAAATTATTCA
>JBKJWE010000061.1:0-2642 GCA_046717045.1 Nitrospiraceae bacterium
TGGGTAAGGGAAGAGGGTGCAAGTCCCTCGCGGTCCCGCCGCTGTAAATGGGGACGAAACCCGTGAATGCCACTGTCCGACGAGGATGGGAAGGCACGGGGAGTAGGACGAACCATGAGCCAGAAGACCTACCTGGAGCATTGACCATCGTTCCCTCGAGGGCTGGGGAACAGGTGAGGATGAAGAAGCGGGTGCAATCCTCAAGGTCCCTATACGGCCTTGGGGATTTTTTATTTGCGGTTCTTCGCACGAAATAATCATCGATGGATGGGGCTGCTGATCGGAATAGGTGTTTTCTTTGTTGCGGGCACACCCTTCGCCAATAGGGACGATGAGACATCGAACATGAAACGTCGGCAGCAAGGCATTCTCACCGGCATGCCGTTCATGGCGAATATCACGCCACGGACCTTTGTCGATGCGGCAGGAAGAAAGCTGTTTCTCGCGAAGGCGCCCAGCCGTGTGGTGTCGATGGCGCCGAATGTGACGGAGATTCTCTTTGCGATCGGTGTGGCTGATCGTGTAGTGGCTGTGACGCAGTCATGCGATTTTCCTCCGGAAGCAAAACTGAAAACTCAACTGAAAGGGACGACTCCGAGTATTGAACAGATTCTCGGTCTGAAGCCTGATCTCGTCTTGATCCCACAAGATTTTCTCCAGCCGGATTTTATGCAGCAGCTGGATCGGCTCAAGGTTCCAGCGTTCGTGCTTCACGCGGCATCCCTGGAGGATGTGCTGTTGCAGATCCAGACGGTGGCCAAAATGCTGGACCGTAGTCAGGCCGGTGACGCGTTGGTAGCGTCGATACGAAAACGGATGGCCGCCGTGAAAGAGCAGCTCCAAACGCGTACGCGGCCGCGTATTCTCTATGTTCTCAACACCGATCCACTCCAGTCTGTTGGTCCTGGGAGTTTCATCCACCAACTGATCGATCTTGCCGGTGGTGTGAACATCGCCGCGGAAGCGTCGAGTGCCTATCCCCGTTTGTCGTTGGAAGATGTGATTGCGCGTGATCCGGAGTGCATTGTGTTTCCGGTCGGCGACGAAGAAGGCATTCCCGCCGACGAGCGACACCAGTGGCGCCGATGGTCCCACCTCTCGGCGGTCAAGCACGATCGGTTAGTTTCTGTTCCGAGCGTCTTGATTGATCGGCCGGGTCCACGTCTTGTCGAGGGGCTCGAACTTCTCGCGAGGGCGATTCATCCAGAAGCGTTTTCCGGAACATCTCCGGAAAAGAAGCCATGATCCATTTGTCTCCATCGCGAATGGCTGTGCCCGATTCTCAGACGGGCCGGACTGCGGAGGCGATCCGGATCGGCGAATCCCTGTCATCGTGGCAAGCCCTGCGTGTTCGCCGGTGGTATACCACGATCGGTATCGCGACAATATTGACATGCATCGTGGCGCTCCTGGCGCTTCGGTTCGGAGCGCATTCTCTGACCTGGGCTCAGCTGTGGTCCGCGCTCACATTTGCATCGTCGGGAGAAGCAGATGTGGCTCGTGTCATCTTGTGGGATGTACGGTTTCCAAGGATCATGATGGGGCTGCTTGTCGGAGCGTCATTGGCGATCACGGGAGCCGCATTGCAAGCTCTGGTCAGAAATCCGCTCGCGGATCCCTATGTGTTGGGCATTTCCAGCGGGGCGGCCATAGGTGCGACGATTGGACTTGCGTTGGGCTTTGGCACCCTAATGGGAGGAATTGGGCTTCCGTTGTGCGCCTTCGTTGGAGGCGGAATATCCATCATCCTCGTGTATGGGATTGCCGTCTCGCAAGGACAGTTGTCGGTGCATACACTGTTGCTCGCAGGTGTGATTATCAACGCAGTCTGCTCCGCGCTTATGATGTTTGTGACGTCGATTCTGAATCCTGCGGCCCTCTATCGTGTCGTGGTCTGGTTGATGGGTACCCTAAGTGCTCCGAGTCATACAGTCTTGATGGGAGTCAGCGCCTGTGTAGTAGTCGCCATGGTGTGGTTGCTCAGTTATAGCCAGTCGCTGAATTTGTTGGCCACCGGTGAGGATGCATCCCGTTCCCTCGGCGTCGAATCGGATCGTGTTCAGCGGATGGTGTTCGTGGTATCCGCACTCCTGACCGGTGTCGTCGTCTCGCTCTGCGGGATGATTGGATTTGTGGGCATGGTGGTCCCCCATCTCGTTCGGATCGTGTGTGGGGCAGATCACCGACTGCTTCTGCCGGTCTCCGCGCTAGCAGGAGGAATGCTGTTGATCTTGGCCGATACGGTTGCACGCACGGTCGTCGCTCCGGCAGAAATTCCCGTCGGTGTCGTAACGGCGCTGATTGGGGGCCCCTTATTTCTTTATCTATTGGTCACTCGCAAATACCGGTTAAGCACATGAGCCACTCTGTACCGGCAGTAACAATGGCGGCTGACCATTACGCGTTTGATGTGCGACACCTCTCGTTTCAGTATGAGTCGGCGTGGAGTCATCGCACTGGCGACCGCTCAGGGTACGTCATCGATGGAATGGGGTTTGCGGTTCGTCAGGGAGAGATTTTAGGGGTGATAGGGCCGAACGGGTCTGGGAAGAGCTCCTTATTAAAACTGCTGACGAAACTCATTCTGCCTCAGCAGGGCAACATCCAGTTATTCGGGGTCGAGCTTGGGGCCTTATCTCGTG
>JBKJWE010000062.1:0-2645 GCA_046717045.1 Nitrospiraceae bacterium
CACCACGAGCAATCAAATTGCGGTGCTCGTGCTCTCTTCCCTCGAAGGGGAGCCGCTCGAAGTCCTATCCCATCGCGTCTCGACGACGTGGAAGCTCGGACAGAAGGGGACCGACAACGGAGTCCTGCTCTTGGTCGCGATGAAGGAACGCAAGATTCGTCTTGAAGTCGGCTACGGTTTGGAAGGCGCATTAACCGATGCACGGTCGGCGCAGATCATCAGGAATGAGATCGTTCCCCGGTTTCGCGCCGGCGATGTACCTGGCGGGGTGGCCGCCGGGGTCGATGCAGTGCTGAAGACGATCGAAGGGACCTATCAGTCGACCGAGAAGGCGGTACCCGCGCAGCATAGCGATGTCGTGGGTCAGGTCGTCATAGCGGTGATCGTGGGACTGATTGTCGGGTTGGGCCTCATGAAAATTAATCGCCTCCTCGGTCCTGTCGCCGGCACCGGACTCTCCGTATTTCTCGCGCCCTGGCTGGTGCCGGCTCTGATCACCGGTGGAGTGACTCTGTCGCTGCTGGCCTTGAGCGGCGCCGGCGCCGGTGCGAGGGGACTGGGGCGACGCGGCGGGTATGACGGGGTTTGGTACAGCAGTCGTAGCGGTGGGTGGGGTGGTGGTTCGTTCGGGAGCGGAGGGGACAGTTTCAGCGGAGGCGGGGGCGACTTCGGAGGAGGAGGGGCCAGTGGAAATTGGTAACAGGCTGGAACTGACTGCAGAAGAACGCGAACGGATCAGGCTGGCCGTGCATGCGGCGGAGCAACGCACGAAGGCAGAAATCGTTCCGATGCTCGTGGCTCGCGCGGGACTCTATCGCGATGCCCGGCATTGGGTCGGTCTCGCCCTCGCGCTTGTAGTCTTAAGCGCCCTATTGACCCTTGAATCGCTCTGGCTTCCATGGGGCTGGCATGCCTCCAACGCAGCGGGGCTTGTGCTCGCAACGTTGGTGGCCTATGGATGCGGCGCGTGGCTTGGGACTCTGTGGCCGGTGATTCGTCTGTGCACCTCCACCGAGCGGATGAAGCACAAAGTGAAGATCAGAGCCGAGCGCGCCTTTTCCCAACATGCCTTGTCGCATACGCGGGACCGCACAGGCGCGCTCATCATGCTGTCGATCCTGGAACGACAGATCTATGTGCTGCCGGATCGAGCGTTGGATGGCCTGGCCTCGGCCGACCAATGGGCACAGGTCGTCCAGGCTGCAATTGACCGGTTACAGGGCGGCGATATTGTTGGTGGGCTCTGCCAGGGAATCGAACGATGCGGCTTGCTGCTCGCCGATATCTGTCCAGGCCGTCCGGGTGACAACCCGAACGAATTGCCTGACACAGTCATTCAAGAACCGTAATGCGTCATGTGATAGACGGCCCTCCCTCGTTCCGCTAGAATCCGAATCCATGTCCGAGTTTGTCCCCGGCCACACATCACCAGGAGAGACGGCAAGCGAGAATCACTCCCTCGTGAAAGCGGCAGGGCTGATCGGCATCGGTACCTTCGCGAGCCGCATTCTTGGGTTTATTCGTGACATGGTGCTGGCCGGCTTGTTTGGCGCGACCGCAGCAGCGGACGCCTTCTACGTCGCCTTCCGGATCCCCAGCTTGTTGCGCGAGCTCTTTGCCGAAGGATCGATGTCCGCCGCGTTCATTCCTGTTTTTACCGAATATCATCAACAGAAGACCAAGCAGGATGCTTGGGAATTGGCGAGCGCGGTATTCACGACATTGCTGACGATCGTCACCCTCATCGCCCTTCTCGGAATCATCGCCGCACCCTGGTTGGTCTGGCTCCTGGCTCCAGGATTTCATGCCGATGTTCACAAGCTAGCCTTGGCCACGACGCTCGTGCGCGTCATGTTCCCGTATCTCTTGTTCATCAGCCTCGCGGCATTGTCAATGGGCATTTTGAATTCTCTCAGGGCCTTTGCCGCGCCGGCCTTTTCCCCGCTGTTTCTCAACGTCTTTATCATCGGCTGCGCCTTGTTCCTCTCGCCACAATTGCCGGAGCCGATCATCGGCGTGGCAATCGGCGTGGTCGCGGGTGGCGCGGCGCAGTTTGCGATGCAATTGCCAGGGCTGAGCCGGCGGGGTTTCTTGTTTAGGTGGCGATGGGAGCCGGGCCATACAGGAGTCCGTCGAATCGGCCAACTCATGGTGCCCTCGCTGCTGGGCCTCTCGGTCACCCAGGTCAACTTGACGGTGAGCACGATCCTGGCCTCGTTCTTCGCCGGCGGCCCGACCTACCTGTTTTATGGCATGCGGTTGATTCAGTTTCCGCTCGGAATTTTCGGTGTAGCGCTGGCGACCGCGATCTTGCCGACCCTCTCGGCGCAGGCCGCGCGTGGAGCACTGGATGAGTTGCGAGTCACGCTCGGCTTCGGTCTGCGCATGATCTTTTTCATCATCGTACCGGCGATGTTGGGCTTGATTCTGCTCCGGCAGCCGATCGTACATCTCTTCTTTGAACACGGCACCTTTACGGCGCACGATTCGGCAGAGACGGCACTGGCGGTGCTCTGTTATGCCGTCGGGCTCTGGGCTTTCGGGGGCGTCCGTATCATTGTGGCGGCCTTCTATTCGCTGCAGGACACCAAGACTCCGGCGCTCTCCGCCGCCGCGGCAGTGGGCGCCAACATCGTGTTTTCACT
>JBKJWE010000063.1:0-5652 GCA_046717045.1 Nitrospiraceae bacterium
GCGATTCATGAAATCAATGTGGGGACGTATGTTGTCGACGGCGAGTTTCTCTTCAGCGCGCTGGAAAAGCTCGATCCCAGCAACGCGCAGGGGGAGTATTACCTGACCGATATTCTCCATATCGCAGTGGCGCAAGGTCGGCGTGTAGCGGCAATGATTCTCGACAATCCGGACGAAGGACTGGGCGTGAATACGCGCCGGCAGTTGGCCGGAGTAGAACAGGTGATCCGGCAACAGATTCGCGCGCGGTGGTTAGATGCCGGCGTGACGATGATCGATCCGGCCTCGACGTGGATCGATGCGGCCGTCACGATTGGAAAAGATACGCTGCTCTATCCCAACGTGACGCTGGAAGGCGCAACCACCGTCGGTGAAGATTGCATCCTGCGTTCGTCCGTACGCGCGACGAACTGCATGGTGGGGAATCATGTGGAGATTCTGGACCACTGCGTCCTTCGAGACAGTCAAATCGACGACGAGGCGACGGTGGGTCCGTTTGTGCACCTGCGGCCCGGCGTGGTCGTACGTAAGAAAGCCAAGGTGGGCAATTTTGTCGAAATGAAAAAAACCGAGTTGGGCGAGGGGTCGAAAGCGAATCACCTCAGTTACCTTGGGGATGCGGTCATCGGAAAAGGTGTGAATATCGGCGCCGGCACCATCACCTGTAATTACGACGGTGTGCGCAAGTCGAAAACAGTCATCGAAGACGGTGTATTTCTCGGCAGCGATACGCAGTTGATCGCGCCCGTTACGGTCGGGTCCGGCGCCATCATCGCGGCAGGCACGACAGTGACGGAGGATGTGCCGACCGATGCGCTGGCGATCGCACGTGTGCCGCAAACGAATCGTGCAGGCTGGGCTGCGCGGCGCCGAACGCTCTCGAGTGACACACAGGACAAGAACACGATCCTACCGGTCAAATCGAAGCCACCGCAACGCACCAGTATCTCGAAGAAGCGGAAATAAGCATCGTATGTGCGGAATTGTCGGATATGTGGGTATGCAGGAGGCCGTGCCGATTCTGATCGGCGGTCTCGCGAAGTTGGAGTATCGAGGATACGATTCTGCCGGCGTAGCTGTGCAGCAAGGAGAAAAGATCGAGGTGCGGCGCAGCGTCGGCAAGCTCGTGAACCTCCAGAAATCGCTCAAGGAAAAAGAGATCAAGGGCGTGGTTGGGATCGGCCACACGCGTTGGGCGACCCACGGTAAACCGTCCGAACAGAATGCCCATCCGCATCGATCGAACGGATGCGTACTCGTCCATAACGGCATCATCGAGAATTATCAGCCATTGAAGCACCAGTTGGCGGCCGAGGGATACAAATTTGTGTCCGAGACCGACACGGAAGTCATGGCCCATCTGATCGATAGATATTTGCAGAAGGGCGAATCGTTGGCCGGGGCGGTGCGTGCGGCGACCAAAGATGTTCTTGGAAGTTATGCGTTAGCTGTCATCTCCGAGCGCGAACCGGGCACCATGGTGGCCGCACGATCGGGTTGTCCGTTGGTAATTGGACGAACGAAGCACGAGTCGTTTGTGGCCTCCGACGTGATGGCCATGCTGGCGCACACGAGAGACGTCACGTACTTGGAGGAAGGCGACATGGCCGTCGTCACCGCATCCGACGTGCGCCTGACAGATACGGAAGGCCGAGCGATTACGCGCAAGTCGACGAAGATCACCTGGGATGCGGCGGCGGCGGAGAAGAGCGGGTTCCCGCATTTCATGCTGAAGGAAATCCACGAGCAGCCCCAGACCATTCTCGACACGATGCGCGGGCGCTACTCCTACGAAACCGGGGAGGCGGATCTCCCGGACATCGGTCTCTCGCCGAAACAATTTGCCTCTGTGGGGCGCATTTGGATCGTGGCCTGCGGCACCTCGTGGCATGCCGGGCAGGTGGGGAAATATTTGCTGGAAGAAATGGTCCGTGCGCCGGTCCAAGTCGATATCGGCAGTGAATTTCGCTATCGCGACCCGCTCGTCGAGAAGGGCGATCTGTTCATCACGATCTCGCAGTCCGGCGAAACGGCAGACACGCTGGCCGCGGCGCGTGAAGCCAAGAGAAAGGGCGCCCATGTGGTCTCGATCGTCAACGTAGTCGGCAGTACGTTGGCCCGCGAATCTGACGGCGTCCTGTACACCCATTGCGGGCCGGAAATCGGCGTGGCCTCGACGAAAGCCTTTACGGCACAATTGACCGCGCTCTACTTGCTCGCATTGCATCTGGCGCGTGTCCGCAATGTTATGTCGGTTGCGGATGGGAAGGCCTGGCTCGACCGTCTTGTTCAGCTGCCTGCCATGGTGGAGCATGTGTTAAGCCGTGAAGAGGAGATTGTGGCGATTGCCAAGCGCTACCATAAAAAGCGGAACTTTCTCTTCTTGGGCCGCGGGATCAATTATCCAATTGCGCTCGAAGGCGCGCTCAAGCTGAAAGAAATTTCGTACATTCACGCCGAGGGTTATGCGGCCGGGGAGATGAAGCATGGGCCGATCGCGTTGATCGACAAAGACATGCCGGTGGTGGTGTTGGCGCCGAAGGATCGATTGTACGAGAAGACGGTGAGCAACCTCATGGAAGTGAAGGCCCGGCATGCACCGGTCATCGCGCTGGTGGCGGAAGGGGAACGGGAGCTGGGCAAGATCGCCGATGCGGTGTTCACGATTCCCGATACCCATCCACTGATCTCGCCGATCTTGTTTACGATCCCGCTCCAACTGTTGGCGTATCACATTGCCGTGTTGCGCGGGACGGATGTGGATCAGCCGAGGAATTTGGCAAAGAGTGTAACGGTGGAATAGCAGGATGCTGAAAATGGCCTCCAGCTGCGTTCTCAGTCGTCCATCTCCCTGCAACGTACCCCAGAGGGTACGACTCGGTCGGTGGACTCCCTGTGGCCTTGCTGGAAGACCATTTTGAGCATCCTGAGAGAGCTATATGGAAATTAGCCGACAAGAAGTTGAGAACGTCGCCAAGTTGGCGCGCTTGGAATTGACGGAGACCGAGAAGTCGGCCTTCACCAAGCAACTGAGCCAGATCCTGACGCACGTGGAGACGTTGAAACAGTACGACACGACGGGTGTGGAACCGACCGCGACGGTGTTGGCGCAGTCCAACATCTTTCGCGCTGATGAGGTGCGCCCGTCCCTGCCGGTTGAGCGGGCGGTCGCTAATGCGCCTGAATCGGCTGAAGGGTTTTTTGTGGTGCCAAAAATTATTGAAGAACGTGAACGGTGATACGTGATGTGTGATGAGTTGGAATACACGAGCACATCTCAATCTCGCACACACGTCACGTATCACTGATAACCCATTCCGAGGACAAGATATGTTCAGACAGATGTTACGGTCGAAGATCCATCGAGCCACAGTGACGGAAGCCTGCCTGGACTATGAAGGCAGTCTGACAATTGATGAGGACTTAATGGAGGCTGCGGGGATCCTTGCCTATGAGGCGATCGTCTGTTCCAATTTGAATAACGGCGAGCGCTTCATGACCTACGCGATGGCCGGGAAACGCGGCGGAGGGGAGATCATCCTCAATGGGCCGACGGCACGGAAAGGCGCGGTCGGCGATCAGATCATCATTTTCTGTTATGAGTACTATGGTGAGGAAGAAATCAAGCGCCACGTCCCCAAGGTCATCCAGGTCAACGACAAGAACCGGATTGTCACGCAGAAGTCGAAACGCTGATGTCGATTCATAAGCTCACGCTCTGCGATCTCCAGAAGAAATTCACAGCCGGTGAAGTCACGGCCACGGATATTGTGCGTGCTTACCACCTGCGCATCGGCCAGGTGGAGCCAAAAATCAAGGCGTATCTCACGCAGACCAAAGACGCGGTTGTAGCGCAGGCCCGCACACTGGATGATTCGTTGAAAGGCTGGCGCAAGACCCTGCCGATAATGGGTATGCCGCTGGCAATCAAGGATAACATCTGCACGGAGGGCGTGCTCACAACCTGCGCCTCGCGGATGTTGGGCACCTTCGTGCCGCCCTATGATGCGACCGTAATCGCAAAATTGCGTGAGCAGGGCTACTTGTTGCTTGGTAAGACGAACCTTGACGAATTTGCGATGGGTTCGTCGACTGAAAATTCCGCATACGGGCCGAGCCGGAATCCGTGGAATATGCAGTATGTGCCGGGGGGATCCAGCGGTGGATCAGCGGCAGCGGTGGCGGCGGACGAGTGTGCGGCGGCGCTGGGATCGGATACCGGCGGGTCAATTAGGCAGCCGGCGGCCTTCTGCGGCGTCGTGGGGCTGAAGCCGACGTATGGCCGCGTTTCACGCTACGGGTTGATCGCGTTTGCTTCTTCGCTGGATCAGATCGGGCCGATTACAAAAGATGTGACCGATGCGGCGTTTCTCCTCGGCGCGATTGCCGGCCACGATCCGTTGGACTCCACGTCGGCGGACGTTCCAGTGCCGGATTATGTGAAGGCGTTGAAGAAGAAAGATCTGAAGAAATTGAAGATCGGCATTCCCACAGAGTTCTTTGCGGAGGGGTTGGATCCGGAAGTCGAACGGGCCGTTCGCGCGGCAATCGAAGAACTGACGAGCCTGGGCGGAGAGATCAAGGAGATTCATCTGCCACGAACTGACGCGGCGGTGGCGACCTACTATGTCATCGCGACGGCAGAGGCCAGTTCCAATCTCGCTCGGTACGACGGCGTGAAGTTCGGTCTGCGCGCGAAGGAGACGAAGAACCTGCTGGATTTGTATCGGAAGACACGGCAGGAAGGATTCGGGCCGGAAGTGAAGCGGCGCATCATGTTGGGGACCTACGCACTCAGCGCCGGCTACTACGACGCCTACTATGGCAAAGCGCAGGCGGTTCGAACATTGATCCGGCAGGATTTTGACGCGGCGTTCAAGGACGTGGATCTCATCGTCACGCCGGTGACGCCGACGCCGGCGTTTAAGCTGGGAGAAAAAGGCGACGATCCGCTACAGATGTACTTGTCGGACATCTATACGATCTCGGTCAACCTTGCAGGCGTGCCGGCGATTGCGTTGCCTTGTGGATTCAGCCGGGCCGGCCTTCCCATCGGTCTGCAGATCATCGGCCGCCCGTTCGAAGAGGACGTCATGTTGCGCGCCGCTCATGCTTATGAGCAGAGCACGCAGTGGCGTGCGAAGAAGCCGGTGATTCGATGAAACAGGCGAGGGGCAAGAGGTCAGTGGCTAGGGGAAGAAACGACTGGCCTATCGTCTCTAGCCTCGTGCCTCTAGACTGGAGGTTCATATGACCATCGTTGAAATTGCTGCCATCCTCGTTGCTGTCGCCTTTGCCGTACTGGTGGGCTATCTCGTGCCGGTGTTGGTTCAGCTTCGCAAGACGGTTGCGGAATCCGAGCAACTACTGGCGAAGATGAATGCTGATATGCCGGCGCTGGTGTCTGAGCTCCGTTCGATGAGTCAAAATCTGAACGATCTGACTGATCAGGCGCGCGGCGGGGTTGAACATGCGGCCACGTTGTTGCACGCGGTCGGTGAGGTGGGCGAATCGGTGCAGCAAGTCCATAACGTGGTGCGAGGATCGAGCGGGACGCTTCTGACGAACGTGGCGAGCGTCGTGGCGGGGTTCAAAGCGGCCACTCGTGTTGTCAAAGAACGGTTGCGGGAGGAAGGAGGGCGTCACAATGGC
>JBKJWE010000064.1:0-21479 GCA_046717045.1 Nitrospiraceae bacterium
TCGCATCGACGAGTAGTACATTCACGTCACGGTGCAAGCCCAGATGCTGAAACCCGTCGTCGAGCAGAATGCAATCGACTGGATGTCGCTCCAACAACCAGTGTCCCAAGGCATAGCGATCGCTCCCCACGGCGATGACGGCCTTCGGACAACGCCGGGCCATGAAGTAGGGTTCGTCTCCGGCATCGCTCGGACCGACGAGGAGACGGGCGCCGTCAGAAACTAACAGATGCGGCGCCGTGCTCGTTCGTCGATAGCCCCGACTGAGGATCGCCACTCGCTTCCCCTGCGCGAGCAACCATTCGGCCAGGAGAATCACCACCGGCGTCTTCCCGGTTCCTCCTATGGTCAGGTTGCCGATACTCACGACAGGAACGGGGAGTTTCCGCTGAGCCAAGAAACCCGATCGATAAAGACGAGCTCGAAGACGCGAGGCGAGTGCATAGGGGACCGCCACCCAGAACCACCACCACCTGATTGCTGTGCCTGGATTCAGCACAATCGCGTTATCGCCCCGCCATGAGAGGAAGCGGGTTCCTCGCGAGCGCCGCACCATCGGCGCTCGATTCCCGCGTCAATACCTGATCGATCGCTTCCACCGTGCGATACAAGGCTCCTTGATTCTTCTCCACCACCTGCCGAGCCGACCGACCCACCTGTACCCGCACATCGGCATCACGGAAAAGACCGATCAACTGTTGCGTAAGGTCCGTCTGCGTCACACGACGCCCCCCTCCGGCCTGGATCAACAGATCTGCGATTTCCGCGCAATGGTCCGTGTACGGCCCAAATAACACTGGTTTGCCCCACGCTGCCGGTTCGAGCAAATTGTGCCCGCCGACAGGAACCAACGTGCCGCCGACATAGGCTACGACCGCTTCTCCATAGATGACTGCGAGCTCGCCGCGCGAATCGAGAATGATGACTCGTGGCCCAGAAGTGACCCCAGTGGTGTGCTGCCCAATCGCCGTCCGTCGCTGTACCGCAATCCCGCTGGCGCGGACCATCGTTTCGACCTCACTCGCCCGTTCGATATGTCGTGGCGCCAGCAGCAACACGGCTGTGGGGTGCTGCGCCACGAGTGCGCGATAGGCATCGACCAGCGCCTCTTCTTCGCCCACATGGGTACTCCCCGCCACAACCAGGTGCTCTTCCGGCAACAGGCCTAGACATTTTCGCGTGAGTGCGGAATCGGAAGCAGCGGGGATGGGCTGGTCGAACTTGATATTTCCGGTGCGCTGAACCACACGCGCATCGGCCCCTAATGCCACAATCCGTTCCACGTCCCGGTCGGATTGCATCAGGCAGAGACTGATCGTTCGAATCATCGTCCGATAAAATGACCGGATCGGCCCCCACCGCTGTCTGGCAAACGATCGACTGGACAGCCGCCCATTCACCATCACGGTGGGGACGCCACGACGGCGCAGCTGCCGCAGGAGGTTCGGCCAGAGTTCTGTTTCGACGAACATATAGAGACAAGGATTGAGACGCGCAATTGTGCGCGATACGACCCAGGGAAAATCGAGCGGAGCATAGCAATGCTGCGCCACGCCGGCCAGCCGCTGTTCGACCGCTTCACGGCCGGTTTCCGTTACGGTTGACACGACGAAACGATGGGTGGAATGGCGACGGTGCAACTCCTTGATCAAGGGGGTCGCGGCCACTACCTCACCGAGCGAGACCGCGTGAATCCAGATGGTCCGCTGACCCGGTGCCGGTCCGCTGTCCTGGGTCTTCCAGCCGAGTCGCTCCGGCAATCCACGCCGGCAACGCTGTTTGGCCAACAGCATCAGGAGAATGACGGGACTCGCGAGAACCAGCAGTCCATTGTAGATCAGATACCACATCAGCAAGCCGTCGACTTGACTCCCCGCTCGACGGTGAGGGTGAGTTGGTTGAGCGACTGCTCGAGTTCGACTCGCTTCCGCTCCAGCTCAGTCTCTGTCGCGTCCGCAGGAACCCAGATCGGCTCTCCTATGCAGAAGAGCCCACGAGCGAAGGGATAGGGCACGATGAAGCCGTCCCAACTGGCGAAGACTTTTTTTTTGAGCAGCCGAACGAGACCGGCACGATCGGGAGTCCCGTGGCGGCCGCCAACTGTACGGCCCCCAACTTGGCGATCTGCCGAGGGCCTTTCGGCCCATCCGGCGTCACAACGAGATCCTGTCCGGCACGGCCCAGACGGATCAGTTCACGTAACGCCGCCGGCCCGCCGCGTGTGCTGGAGCCCCGGACAGCGTGGAATCCGAATCGCATGGCAATCCGCTGGATCATCTCCCCGTCCCGATGCTGACTGATCAACACATGGGCGCCCTGTCCGCGATAGGCAAAGGGCATCATGAGCTGCTGCGCATGCCAGAAGGCAAAGATCATGTGATGCCCCTGCTGATAGAGACGGGACATCACCTGCTCGCCTTCCATCCGCACACGCACCGTGCGTCCCAGGAGGCGCAAGACGGCGGCTCCGACCGGGGGCGCCACCGACAATTTCAACCAGTTCATCATGCCGACCTATCCGCGTGCCAGGCGACCCTGTTAGGGCGCCGCATCTTGAAACTGCATGGCATGCAGACGCTGATAGACGCCGCCGCGCCGGAGCAACTCTTCATGCGTCCCAATTTCGACAATCGTGCCCCGGTCCAGCACGACAATACGATTCGCCCGTTGAACGGTTGACAATCGATGGGCGACGACCATCGTTGTTCGATCCTTCATCAAGTTCCCAAGAGCCATTTGCACCACCCGTTCGGACTCGTTATCCAGGGCTGACGTCGCCTCGTCGAGGATCAGTAAGGGCGGATCACGTAAGATGGCGCGTGCGATCGCCAGCCGCTGCCGCTCTCCACCGGACAGTTTCACTCCTTTTTCGCCGATGACGGTTTGGTAGCCCTTGGGCAGACGCTCGACGAAGTCGTGTGCATAAGCCAACCTCGAAGCCTGGACGATCTCTGCATCGGTGGCCCCTTGTCGTCCGAAGGCAATATTGTTGTGGACCGTATCGTCAAACAGCACGACATCCTGCGCCACAATCCCGATCTGGGCGCGAAGCGACGCCAGCGTAAAGGACTGAACGTCAACCCCGTCGATGAGAATCCGACCGGCCGTCGGGTCATAGAAGCGCGGCAGCAGATTGACCAAAGTCGTCTTGCCGCTTCCGCTGCTGCCGACAAGCGCCACCATTTCACCCGCGCGAATCGTCAAATCGATATCGACGATGGCAGGCACACCATGGCCGTCGTAATGGAACGTCACTTCTTGAAACTCGATGGAGCGGGTGATCCGCGGCAGGTCCAACGCCCCGCGTTCACGCTCTTGCTCGCTCTTCATATCGATGACGTCGAAGACCCGTTCCGCCGCCGACAAAGCTTGCTGGATCGTGTTGTTCGATCCGGAGAGTTTGCGGATCGGCGTGTAGGCCATAAACATCGCGGTGAGAAAGGAAAAGAACGCCCCAGGCGTCATCTCACCAGCGATCACCAGATAGCCGCCGTACCAAATAATCGCGGCCACGCCGACGACCCCTATCACTTCCATGTGCGAGGATCCTAGCGACGAAACTTGAATCGCCTTCATCGTCGTGCTCAGAAAGGCATTATTACTCCGTTGAAATCGTGCGACTTCCTCTTCCTCTCGCCCATAGGCCTTCACCATGCGAATGCCGGCCAAGGTCTCTTGGAGCGTCGAGGCCATATCTCCCATACGCTCCTGGCCTCTGGTCGCCAAGGTTCGCAACCGTTTGCCCATCCGCACCATCGTCGCCACCGCGAGAGGAATCACGATGATCGACAACCCCGCCAGCCGCCAATTTTGGTAGAAAATCACGCCCAACATGGCCAGAAACGTGAGCCCCTGCTGAAACAAATCCTTGAGCACGCCTGCCACGGCGTTGGCCATGAGCGTCACATCGTTGACGACACGCGCCACCAACCGACCCGACGTATTCCCATCGTGATAACTGATCGGGAGACGAATCAGTTTGCCGAAGAGTTCCTGGCGAATATCGGTAATGACCTGATTGCCGACATAGTTCATGAGGTAGTTTTGCCCGTAGTTGAACGCGCTTTTCAAGACAGAGACGGCGAACAAGGCCAGCGGCAACGCTAACAACAACGTTTCATTCTTATTGATGAAAATTTCGTCCAGCACCGGGCGCACGAGCCAGGCGTAAGCGCCTGAGAAGGCGGCCACGAGACCGGAGCAGATGAAGGCCGCTACCAATCTGGCCCGGTAGGGGATCAGATAGCGAACGAGCCGCTTTAGCCGATCAAGACTCGACATTCTTTCAACACCACCTGGGCCGCTCGATGCGATGCGCCCGGCTCACCTAACAACTGCCTTACTTGATGTAGAGCGACCTTCATACCATTATATGCTGACTGGTCGTTCAAGAGGCGCTGAGCCTCTTCACTCAGCCGCTCAGCCGACGCGTCCTCTTGAATCAACTCCGGCACCACCGAACGACCGGCCACGAGATTGACCAGTCCGATCCAAGGTACATTAATCAACCATCGCGCGAGTCGATAGGTCAACCAGGTGGTCTTGTACAAGAGGATCATCGGGGTGCCTACGACAGCCGCTTGCAACGTCGCCGTCCCGGAGGCCACCCACAACACATCCGCTGCCGCCATCACCTCGCTGGCCTGGTCGTGCGCCACTCGCACCGACACGGGGCTCTGTCGCAGCAGGCTCTGGAGTTGATTATCGTCAATTGACGAGGCCTGCGCTAGGATAAATTGCGTTTTCGGTGCCGCCGCAAGAAGTTTCGCAGCCGCCTCGAGTAACACCGGCAACAGTGTCTGCACCTCGTGCCGCCGGCTTCCCGGTAACAGCCCGATGACGGGAGCGGTTTCATCGAGACCAAACCGCTGGCGAAGCACGGCCCGATTGTATTGAGGAGTGACCGCGTCGAGCAGCGGATGACCGACGAACGTACAGCGAACACCGGCGCGGCGATACAACTCCGGCTCAAACGGCAGAATCACCACCACGTGGTTCACCCGCCGTTGAATCCACTTCATCCGTCCTGGTCGCCAAGCCCACACCTGCGGCGCGATATAATACAGGACCCGCCGACCCGCCGCTTTCGCTACCCGAGCGAAGTGAAAGTTAAGCCCGGGGTTGTCAATCAACACGACGAGGTCCCACCGCTCGGCCTTGAGCACCCGTCTGATGGCCCTGACGCGTTGAACCATGGCCCGGATGGCGGAGAGGCCGATGAGTCCCATGACGTCCAGCTGCGGCACACCGGGAACGAGGGTTACCCCGGCCGTCCGCATCGCCGCCCCCCCAATCCCGACTAACTCAGCGGTGGGATCAATCGTCTTAATAGCCTTCGCTAAATTCGCCCCGTGAAGATCACCCGAGGCCTCACCTGTAACGATCAGAATTCGCGGCATCGTCAACCTTGATGCCGTCGCGCGAACGTCTCTATCGCCTGCAATACCCAATGTGCCAGGTCCAACGCCGCTGCCCCGTCTTCACCGGATACGACCGGCCTGGTCTCTGTGCATACCGACTGGAGGAACGAGTCGAGTTGAAGTTTCAACGGCTCGTCGTCTCCACCTTGAAACTGTTCCACGCCCACGCTGGGTTTCCCCCCGGGTGTCGTCTCGCGCCGACAAAGCATGCCGTGCCTCGTTTGGAAATCAATCGCCAGATAGTTGTCGCGTTGAAACAACCGCAATCGGCGCATTTTGGTGAGGGAGACGCGGCTGGCGGTCAAATTCGCGACACATCCCTGCTTGAATTGAATCCGCGCATTCGCGATGTCGATAGTCGAAGACAGCACCGGCACCCCGGCGGCCTGCACATCTTCAACGGAGCCGGGATTCATCGAAAGAACGAGGTCCAGGTCGTGGATCATGAGATCCAGGACCACGTCCACGTCGGTCCCCCGTTCGCTGAACGAGCTCAGCCTGTGGCACTCGATGAAGAGCGGAATGCCGATATGGGGCCGCATGAGCTGCATGACGGGATTGAATCGTTCGCTGTGGCCGACTTGCAAACGGCAACCCCGCTGCGCCGCCAATTGCACCAGTTCATGGGCTTCCGCCGGCTGAACGGCGATCGGCTTCTCGACCAGAACGTGTTTCCCGGCCTGGAGACAGGCCTTGGCGACCGCATAGTGTGACGAGGTCGGCACGGCGACGCTGAGCAGATCGACCTGAGGCAGCAGTTCCTCGATGGTGCGAAAGACCTTTGCACCATACTTCCCTGCAATGGTGTGCGCCCGTTCGAGCGATTGGTCGGTCACTCCAATGAGCTGCGATCCAGGCAAGGAGGCATAGAGGCGCGCATGGTGCTGCCCAAGATGACCAACCCCGATGACGCCCGCTCGTAATGCAGCCATGCTGCGCGAGTTATGCTCCCTTCGGCGCTGGCGTGGCGATTCCGACGACCGCAATGCCGGCAACACGCGCCTTCTCCAGCAGAATTTCCCGATCCAACAGAATCGTCCGGCCCGCTTCAACTGCCAGGACTGCCGCCTTCACCGAAACCATGACTTCGATGGTGCGGGGCCCGATCGCGGGAAGATCGAAACGCAAATCCTGTTGCGGCTTGCAACGTTTGACTACCACAGCGCCATCTTTGGCTAACTCGCCACCACGCTTGATGGCGCCGTCGGTACCCTCCACGGCTTCGACCGCCACCACCACGCGATCTTTGATGACCACGCATTGACCGATATCGAGACGGCCGATCGCCTCGGCCACGTCCCATCCGTAGCGAATATCGTCCCATTCTTTGTCTGAGGGAGCGCGTCCAGTCAACGAGCCCTCTTCGGCAAGAATTCCCTGGAGTCCAAACGTGGACTCGCAAATCGCGATCCCTTCACGTTCAAGCTCCGCAGCGAACTCGCGCAAGATGTCGTCGTCTTTCCAGAGGGCCAACCGCGTCGCCAGCGCCAGCATCCGAAAGTCAGGGCGCACCGTCGTAAAGACATGCGTCTTCTTGATGCCGCCCAACATCACCGCTTGCTGGATGTCGTCGTCCTTGAAAGCCTTAATCAGCTTGTTCAGCTGGCCGATCTTGATCCACTGAATTCGATCCACATGGCTGGCGAGTTCAGGCTCCGTCTCGCCTTCGTGCGCCACGGCCGAGACGTGATAGCCGAGTTTCCTCGCGTTGTCGGCAAAGATGATCGGGAATCGACCGTTGCCGGCAATCAGCCCGATTCGTTGACCGATCCGCTCACCATCTATGACCGGAGGTGGGTTGGACACTCGTCACTCCTCATCTTCTTGATCTTTGCCGACAGACCGGCAGATCCCGCGCTTGGTCCCGTCCAGGAACGCAACCACCGTCATGACATCCGGCTGGTCGGCGAATTCGGCCTTCGCCAGCCTCGCCGCTTCGGCCGTGCGATGCCCCGAGCGGAAGAGCAGATCGTAGGCCCGCTTTAAGACGGCAACTCGATCGCTCGAAAACCCTTGGCGGCGGAGGCCGACCGAGTTAAGCCCGTACATCCTGGCGCGATAGCCGCCGGCGGCCCGCATGAATGGCGGGAGATCCTGCCCGAGGGCGGAGCATCCGCCGACCATCGAATAGGCGCCGATGCGGACATACTGGTGGATACCGGACAAGCCGCCGATGATCGCATGATCGCCGATCGTGATATGACCGGCTAGACTGGCTGCGTTTGCCATGATCAGGTGGCTGCCCAAACGACAGTCATGCGCCACATGCACATAGGCCATAAGAAAATTCCTGTTCCCGATGGACGTAACCCCACCACCCTGCATGGTCGCGCGATTGACGGTGACATACTCGCGAAGAATATTGTCGTCGCCGATGACCACCTTCGTCGGCTCACCTTTATATTCTAAATGCTGGGGAGGTCCGCCGATCGAGACAAAGGGATGCACTTCGCATCGCTCGCCGATTTCCGTCCAGCCTTCCACCGTGACATGCGAGACGAGTCGGGTCCCTTTTCCGATCGCGACATGTTCGCCAACCACGCAAAACGGACCGACCACAACATCGTCGGCCAACTTTGCCTTGTGATGTACGATCGCACTGGAATGTATTTGCACGCTCCCCCCTGAAAAACGTCATCCGTCATTGGTCAACCGTCATTCGTGACCATACCGCACACTCTCACGATTGACGAATGACCGTTGACTATTGACCGGCTTTCTCCTCCGTCACCATGGCAGTGACTTCCGCCTCACAGACCAACTCGGTCTCGACGAACGCCTTGCCTTGCATTTTCCAGAACGGCGCCCGCTTCTTGATGACGTCGATTTCGAATCGCAGTTGGTCGCCCGGTACGACAGGTTTGCGAAACTTCGCGCTGTCCACGCCGGTTAAATACACCACCGGCTTGGCCACGTTGCCCATCGACTTGAACGCCAGAATACCCCCGACTTGGGCCATGGCCTCGATGATCAATACGCCGGGCATCACCGGACGTCCGGGGAAATGGCCTTGAAAGAAGGGCTCGTTGATCGTCACGTTCTTGATGCCCACGATCCGCCGATCCGGCTGCAACTCATTGATCCGATCGATCAATAAAAACGGATATCGGTGGGGCAGCAAGGCCTGAATCTCAGCTTGTTCCATCACGGCCATCGGCGGAACCTCCTCATAGGCAAGGCTTCAATTGGGTGCATAGTGAGGCTGTGGCAGTAAGAACAGGGGCCAACCAGGCCACGCCCGGATTCACTACTTGTTCATTCGATCAAACTCCTTCACGATCAGTTCTGTCAGATCCAACGCCGGCTGGTGATAGATGATGACCTTGATCGCCGCTTCATTTCCCTTGTCGATGATCGCTGTGTAGCCTTCTTTCGCCGCCACGGTTTGCGCCGCCTCCTGGACCTTCTTCATGTATTCCGCCACCATCTCCCGCTGCTTCGACTGAATCTCACGGTTGAAATCCGCCAACCGGCGTTGATAGGCCTCGAGCTTGGCTTGGAATTGCCCCTGCTTCTCTTGCTTGGCCGTCTCGGTCACCTTCGAATCCTGGATCGTCTGCTCTAACTCTTTCAATTCTTGATCGTCGGCATTGATGATCTTCTGCCGAGTGAGGGTGTACGCCTTCAGCTCTTCGAGCGCACGCTTTCCGGCATTCGACTTCTCAATCACGAGTTGCTGATCCATCACGCCCACTTTGACCGTATCCGCCGAGTTCGCTGTCGGCGTCATGACCAACCACAACCCGATCACACTGAGTACGTATGCGATAATCGTTCGTTGCATCGACTCGCCTCCTCTCTCGCTGCATGCAGGACCTTCCCCTGCCCGTTTATGGGTACTCCCGATTGAATTCGTCGATCACCTGACCGGTGATATCCAACCCCTCTTCGCTATACAACGTCGGGCCGCCTTTCCCTTTGTCAATGACTACCTGCAACCCCAGACGCTTCGACACCTTCCCGACGATCACTTCGAGCTTGTCGCGAAACCCATCGAGTATATCTTTTTGCTTATCCTGGACCTCGCGGTTCAACTCGTTCGCCTTCTGCTGATACTCCGCCATGCGCCGACGAAACTGCTCTTCGCGTTCCCGCTTGGCCGTCGCACTCAACACACTGGCCTGCCGGCTGAAATCTTCTTCCATCCGGCGGAGTTCTTTTTCCTCCATCTCGATCAAGGTTTGGCGGTTCTTGGAAAAGGCCGCCAGCGAATCTTTCGCTTTTTTCCCGGCATTCGTCTCGGCAAACAGTCTGGCGGGATCGACGACACCCATCTTCCCCTCGACCTTGACTCCGCCGCCAACCCCATGGCACCCCACGGCCGACACAAGCCAGACCAGGGCAATCCCGGCCACCATGAGGTTTCTTACTACGACTCGCACCTTCATCACACCCTCACCCCACATGAAGATTCGTCACAGTTAGAAGAGTGACCCGATCGTAAATTCGAACACGCCCTTCCGCTCACCCTCACGCGCCTCCAAATTCAAGCCATAGGCTGCGCGCAACGGGCCGAACGGCGAGATCCAGCGTCCTTCCACGCCAGCGGCTTTCCGCAATTTGAATGACAGCCCTTCGTTATCATCGAAGCCCTTGCCATAATCGAAGAAGATCACGCCGTTCAGTTTGGCTTCAGACGAGATCGTAAAGATAAAATCGTTGTTAAAGATCAGCTCTTTTGCCGCACCGAGCAATGATTGATTCGGCGTGACCGGTCCAGCCCGACCGAACACGAACCCGCGCATGGTATTGATGCCGCCAACGAAAAATCGCTCCGTCAACGGAATCGGCTTCCCGCCCAGCCCTTGTGCAGCTCCGTATCGAGCGTGGATCGAAACTCGAGTATCGTACGGCAACGGCGTATATTTAATAACATCCAAATAGTATTTATAGAAATCATTGGAACCGCCGAGGTAGGGCGTGCCCAGATCGAATCCCACACTCGTCCGCCAACCGGTACGAGGGTCCAAATAGTAGTCGCGCGTATCCCGGGCCAGAGACGTGCGAAACCCCGTGGTCGTTTGATTGCCGAGCTGCCCGCAGACGAGGGGAATTTGGTCCGGGCAAATTCCTTCCTGCGGGTCAGAGAAATTGAGCTGCTCCGCGACAAGACTGAAACTTCCCGTCACATACTCCGAAAGCCACCGACCGAATGTCAGGCTCAACCCGGCCTTTTTCTCAAAATAGGTAATGTAGTTCGTCATGCTCCGGAAGACGTCGATCTGCATTGACGTGAGCGAATCGTTCAAGTACGGGTTGCGGAAGGTGATCAGTCCGAGCGTCCGCTGCTGGCCCAACTGACCCCTGATGCGTCCCATCCATCCGTTGCCGCCGAGATTCCCCTCGGTAATATCGGCGATCGCCACCAATTTGTCCAAGGTGCTGAATCCACCACCGACGCTGAACTGTCCGGTGGCCTTTTCTTTCACCTTCACGTTCAAGTCGACTTTGTCTGCTTCAACCTGTTGAGGCAGAATCTCGACCGTCTCGAAGAAGTTTAGGTTGTTGAGTCGTTGAAAACTCCGTTTCAGTGAGGGGGTATCGATGACGTCCTGCTCGTCGACCCGCAATTCCCGTCGGACGACGTTGTCCTTGGTCTTCTCGTTTCCGTTGATGTTGATCTGGCGAATTCGCATCATCTCCCCTTCCTTAATGGTGAGAGTGATGGCGGCGGTTTTATCTTCCGTGTTCGGCGTCACGTTGGGGCTGACGTCGGCGAACGCGTAACCTTTACTCCCGTACATATCGTTCAGTCGCGTGATTTCGTCTCGAATTTTCTGACGCTGAAAAATTTCCCCCTCTTTAATCTTGAGCTTCTCGCGGAGTTCGGATTCCTCGAACACCGTGTTGCCGCGAAATCCTACTTCCGAAACCGTGAAGGGCTCCCCTTCCGAAACGGTATAGGAAACATTGAACCATTTCTTGTCCTCGGATAGCTCGACGATTGGCAGCCCGACCTGCGCGTTCAAGTAGCCTTTGTTGAGCAAGATTTCCTTGATCCGTTCGACGTCGTTGTTCATTTCCTCACGCTTGAGAACCCCGGCGTCAGAGAGGAACGAGGGGAGCTTCAGCTGGGTCAGCAATCCGTACCAAGGAATCCATTCCCTGGTGGCCATCACCTTGAACATCTCATCTTTGGTGGACCCCCGCAGTCCATCGAAAATGACGGTTTTGACCTTTGCCTTATCCCCTTCTTTCACGAAAAACGTCAGGCGCTTTCGATCTTCGTCCAGGGTCTGCACAATCGGGATCACCAGACAATTGAAAAATCCGTCTTCCTGATAGGCGAGGCGAATCTTCTCTGCGCTCTCCTTAGCCTGTTGTTGATCGAGGAAGGCCTGGCTTTTAATCGTGATCTTCTCCTTCAACTTGTCGTCGCTCAGCTCCTGATTCCCGTCGAACACAATCTCGGTAATGAACGGTTTCTCACGAACGAGAAATGCAACCGCGACACCGTTGGCTCCCGTTTCCGTCTCGACCTGCACGTCCTCAAAGTACCCGGTCTCATAGAGAATCTTGATCTGCCCGCGGGCGTTCTCCGGGGTGTAAGGATCGCCGGTTTTCAAGGTGAGACGTCCCTCAATCGCGGGCAGCTCGATCTTCTTATTGCCTCGAATCTCGATCGAAGCGACCTTCGGTCCGGACGGTTCAGCCGCAACACTCATGACCGGTGCGACCCCGTACCACATCACAATAAAGAGCGCTCCGAGCCAGCACAGTCCTGCTGAACGGCTGGTGCGCCTCACCGAAGCCAGACCCCCTGAACCACACAAGACAATGACAACACCCTACTCGTTCGTGGTTGGCAATAAGACGTCGCCGATCCCTCTGGGCCCAATCACGAACGACACGCACCAAGAGCGCGCGGCGACGGCGACCGGAGGTAGCCGACGTGAGAGACATGTGCGCTCGGCGCCGATGCAACAGCCAGGGAGACATTCGAGTAAAACTCTCGGATTATATGAGGCAGGTATTTTAATGTAAAGCTGTTTTGCCTTGGACTCGCGCTCGCGCGCATGGCCCTGCCACTTGTCGCATTTCTTGACATCCCCTACCCCATCACATAGTATCGCCGTATGTCACGTCTCGACGTTCGAAAAGCCGTCATCCCCGCTGCCGGCCTCGGGACCCGCTTCCTTCCCGCGACAAAAGCTTCTCCGAAAGAAATGTTGCCGCTCGTCGACAAGCCGCTCATTCAATATGCGGTAGAAGAGGCCGTTGCCTCCGGCATCGAAGACATCATCGTCATCACCGGCCGGGGGAAACGCGCCATCGAGGATCATTTCGACCGCTCCGTCGAACTCGAAGAAAACCTCAAGGGCAACGGTAAAGCCCAGGTGCTCAGCCAGATACGACACATCTCCAACCTCGCCAATTTTTGCTACGTGCGACAGTCGGAGGCCCTCGGACTCGGACATGCCGTCCTCTGCGCCCAGCGTTTGATCGGCGACGAACCGTTTGCCGTCATCCTTGGAGACGAAATCATCGATGCGCCGGTGCCCGGCCTGGCCCAACTGATTCACATTTATAAGAAACGGCATGGCGCAGTCCTCGGGGTACAGGAAGTGCCCCATGCCGAGGTCAGCCGGTACGGCATCGTCTCGCCGCGCAGGGTGGCCGACGGCCTGTCGCGCGTCGAAGACCTCGTCGAAAAACCGACGCCATCCGACGCGCCGTCGAACTTAGCCGTTATCGGCCGGTATGTCTTGCCGCCGGAGATTTTTCCGATCCTGCGAAAAACGCGGCCTGGGAAGAACGGGGAAATCCAGTTGACCGACGCGCTCAGGGAGCTGGCCAAACGGTCTCCGATGTATGCGTGGGAGATACAAGGGCAACGCTACGACGCCGGAGACAAGCTGGGCTTCTTGATCGCCACGATTGAATTTGCGCTCAAAAATCCATCTCTTGGACCGGAATTCGGCGACTACCTCCGCAATCGAATGCGCGCGCCGGCGGTTCGCCGGACCGCACGATCACGGAATATCTAGTCCGATGCATCCAACGTCGGACGACCCGCGTCATCGCTGAGTGATAAATCTGAGACCGCACGTATGAGCGACTTGACCGAACAGGATCTGACCCCGCCGCAGAACGTCGAAATCCCGGACCAGCTTCCCCTCTTGCCCGTGCGGGACATCGTCGTTTTTCCGTATATGGTCTTGCCCCTTTTCGTGGGACGCGAGATGTCGATCAAGGCGATCGAAGCCGCCCTGGCCGGCAACCGCATGATCTTCCTGGCGACCCAGAAGGCGCTGGACGTCGAAAACCCCTCTCAAGACGACATCCATACCATCGGCACGGTCGGCATCATCATGCGGATGTTGAAGCTGCCAGACGAACGCATCAAGATATTAGTGCAAGGTCTCTCCAAAGCCAAGATTGCCGGTTACATTCAGACCGAACCCTACTACTCCGTGCGCATCACCAAACTCACTGAATCCAAAACCGCAGGCGCAGGCCTCGAGACGGAAGCCATCATGCGCACGGTCAAAGAACAGATCGAGCGGATCGTGAGCCTGGGCAAGGTGTTGATCCCCGATGTGATGGTGGTCATCGAGAATCTTGAAGAGCCGGGACGGCTTGCAGACATGGTGGCCTCGAACCTCGGCCTTAAAGTCGAGGTGACGCAGTCCGTTCTCGAAATCGTCGATCCGATGAAACGCCTCCGGCAGGTCAGCGAAATCCTCGCGAAGGAAATCGACGTCCTCTCCATGCAGCAAAAGATCCAAGCCCAAGCCAAGGGGGAGATGGACAAGACCCAGCGCGAATACTTCCTGCGCGAGCAACTGAAGGCGATCCAGAAGGAACTGGGTGAGCTGGACGAACGCGCCGAAGAGGTGGCCGAGTTCCGCAAGCGCATCAAAGACCTCAAGATGCCGGAAAAGGTCTTGAAAGAAACGGAAAAGCAACTCAAGCGTCTTGAGAAAATGCATCCGGACACGGCGGAATCCGCGACAGTCAGAACCTATCTTGAATGGATCGTGGAACTCCCCTGGTCCAAGAAATCCAAGGACAACCTGGACCTCAAAGCCGCGCATAAAGTCCTCAACGAGGACCACTACGACCTGGAAAAGGTCAAGGAACGGATTCTCGAATATCTCGCCGTCCGGAAGCTCAAAGAGAAGATGAAGGGCCCGATTCTCTGTTTCGTCGGCCCGCCCGGAGTCGGGAAGACCTCGCTCGGCAAATCGATCGCGCGCGCGCTGGGCCGCGAGTTCGTCCGCATCAGCCTGGGCGGCGTCCGTGACGAAGCCGAAATTCGCGGCCATCGCCGCACCTACGTCGGCGCGCTCCCCGGCCGGATCATTCAAGGCATGAAGCAGGCCGGCACGAGCAATCCCGTCTTCATGCTGGACGAAGTCGATAAGGTCGGCATGGATTTCCGGGGCGATCCTTCCGCTGCCCTGCTCGAGGTCCTCGATCCGGAGCAGAACAACGCGTTCACGGACCATTACTTGGGCGTCCCTTTCGATTTGACGGAGGTGATGTTCATTACGACGGCGAACCTGATCGATCCCATTTTGCCCGCACTCCGGGACCGCATGGAAGTCATCGAGATCCCCGGGTACACGGAGGAAGAAAAGCTCGGCATCGCACAGAAGTATTTGATCCCTCGGCAGCTTAACGAACATGGGATCACCGAGAAACACATCAAGATCGCCGAACCGGCGATCCGCCAGATCATCACCAACTATACGCGCGAAGCCGGCGTGCGAAACCTCGAGCGCGAGATCGCCAATGTGATGCGCAAGGTGGCGAAGAAGGTAGCGGAAGGCAAAGGAGTCGGATTCCCCATCAATCCGGCCAATCTGCATAAGTATCTCGGCGTGCCGAAGTTCGTGCCTGAAGCCGAATTGGAAAAAGACGAAATCGGCGTCGCGACCGGCTTGGCCTGGACCGAATCTGGGGGCGATGTCCTCTATATCGAAGCCACAATCATGAAGGGCAAGGGACAACTGACCTTGACCGGTCATCTCGGCGACGTCATGAAGGAATCCGCGCAGGCCGCGTTGAGCTATGTCCGTTCGCGCGAAAAAACGCTCGGCATTGATCCGGATATGTTTACTACCAACGACCTGCATATTCACGTGCCCGCCGGTGCGATTCCGAAAGACGGACCGTCCGCGGGCATTACCATGGCCACCGCGATCGCTTCAGCCTTGTCGCAGACGCCTGCGCGACGGGACCTGGCCATGACGGGCGAAATCACGCTGCGGGGCCGCGTGCTGGCGATCGGGGGGCTGAAGGAAAAACTGCTGGCTGCGAAGCGGGCGAAACTATCCACGGTCATCCTGCCCAAGCGGAACCAGAAGGATCTCGATGAAATTCCCAAACACATTCTCAAAGGCATTCATCTCGTGTTTGCTGACACGATGGACGACATGATGAAGGTGGCCCTCCGTCGAGGCGCCAAAACCCTGCGCCGGACCGGGAAACCGAACACACCACAGCAACAGACGCCGAAGACTGCGCCGGTTGCCAAGCGACCGAGTCGTGCCGCCCGTCGACCGGCTCCCCTGCATGTCTCGATCACGACCGCGCCCCGTTTACATCCGTGCTAGCATGGCATCTCAGTCCCGTTCGAAGGCCCGTCCTTCCCTGCACGAATTCGATCTGATCCGCGCGCTGCAGCGGCATTATGGGCGCGGCGGACGTTCCATTATCCAGGGCATCGGCGATGACGCCGCTGTTGTCGTCCCGCCCAGGGAACAATGGAGCCTGCTGACCACCGATCTGTTGACCGAAGGGATCCATTTCGATCTCAACACCGCCACCCACGCCGACGTCGGCTTTAGGGCAGCCGCGGCCAACCTCAGCGACATCGCCGCGATGGGAGGACGCCCCTGCTTTCTGTTGGTCGCGCTCGCCGTCCCTCGCCACGGGACAACGCGCCAGATTCTCCAGCTCTACCACGGAATGATGGCTGCCTGCCGTCCCGCCGGCGTGAGGCTCATCGGCGGTGACACCTCAGCATCGAATCACGGGTGGTTTTTGAGCCTGACCGTCACGGGAGACGTCCCGCAAGGACGCGCGCTACGACGGGATGGTGCCCGCATTGGCGACTGCATCTACGTGACCGGCACGCTGGGCGATGCACTCGCCGGTCTGAGGCTGTTGCAGGAATCTTCCTCCGCACGCCACACCCATCCCACTATGCTGTCGACAGCGTATCGGCGATTCCTAATCCAACGGCATCTGCGTCCGACTGCTCGAGTCACGGAGGGGCAATGGCTCCGTGTCCATCGATACGCCACGTCCGCCATCGATCTGTCCGACGGGCTATCGGGAGATCTTCGCCATATTTGTAAAGCCAGCCATGTCGGCGCCGAGATCGACCTGGCAGCCATCCCGCTCTCATCGGCTTGCCGCGCCTTTGCAAACGTGCATCGATTCGATCCAACGGCCCTGGCGTTAAAAGGCGGCGAAGACTACGAACTGCTCTTCACGGGATCACCACGCCGGCATGCCACGCTGGAAGAGGCCGCCCGTCGAAAGGGTGTTCGCATCGCCTGTATCGGGACCATCAGGCCGGCACGAACCGGCCTCCAGACCATCGAATCGAACGGCAGGCGCCAACCGTTGCCGGTCACCAGCTACGAACATTTCCACTAGCCAAGCCCTGCATCTATGGCGTCTTTTCGATCACTGCTGAAACAAGTCCTCCATCTTCACGAATCGCCACACCGGACGGCCTTAGCCTTTGCGATCGGGACCTGGATCGCGTTTTGCCCCTTTTATGGATTTCACATCATCCTGGTGGGACTCTGTGCTTGGATCTTCGGCCTCAATTTGATCGCGCTCTTGGCCGGGGCTTTATTGAACAATCCCTGGACGATCGTGCCGATCCTTGGCGCCACCTACTGGACCGGGGCACTCCTCTTGGGTCGAAGCGAGACGCCATCCTTCGATTGGCATGACCTGAGCTTCCGCGCGATCTACGACCAAGTTATGCCCTATGCGCTGCCCTTCTCGTTCGGCGGACTGACGTTGAGTTTCATCGGGGGGGTCCTCGCCTATCCACTCGCCTATTACTTCATCAAGAAGTATCGACAGGCACAGGCCTCGGAGAAGGCCGAGCCATTGCCGCCCCACAATCAGGTGGGCTAAGATGATGCCACCGTGGCCATGCATGAGACGAATCATCCATCGAATGCGCCTTACGATGGCTCGGCGCTGATCGCCGATCCCATACACCAGTACGTCTCCTTTACCGTCCCCTACGCCGACCCCGATCCGCACGAACGGACGGAAAAAGATCTGATCGATTCTCCCTGGGTCCAACGACTACGTTACATCTATCAGCTTCAAAGCGCCCGTTGGGTGTATCCTTCGGCGGAGCATACGCGCTTCGTTCATTCTCTCGGCACTATGCATGTCGCCGGACGATTCGCTCGGCACCTCTATCCTTTTCTCAGGAAAGCCGCGCACGATGTGCCCTCTGCACATTATGTGGAAGAATTTCTCCGTATTACCGCGCTTGTCCACGACATCGGCCACGGCCCCTTCTGCCATTTCTTCGACGACAACTTTCTGCACGCTTTTCATGCCAGCCACGAGAAACTGGGGCAGATCATCATCCGCGACTATCTTGGCCCGCTCATCAGAAAGATCCGGCGCAGTCCCTCTGGTCCGTTCGCCAAAGGGGAAGAGCTCAACCCCGACCAGATCGCGCATGTGATCCTGAAAGAGAAAACCAAGGATAACTCCCGCATGCCGCGCTGGCTCAACATGCTGCAGCCGGTTATTTCCGGTAGCTACACCGCCGATAACCTGGACTATGTCCTGCGGGATTCCTACATGTGCGGCGTGGCCGTCGGCCCCGTCGATCTGACCCGACTCATTCACTACACGATCATCACGGGCAAGGGTTTCACCATCCACAAAACCGGCCTACCGGCGCTGCAGATGTTTCTCAATACCCGCATGTATCTCTATTCGAACGTCTACTTTCACCGGACGACGAGAGCGATCGACATCCATCTGCGCGACATCTTTGGCGAGACGATGAAGCTCCTCTTCCCGCACGATCCGCGCAAGAAGATGGACGATTATTTGACACTGACCGATTGGTCGTTGCTCGAACAGGTCCGCCAGTGGAAGACTTCCCGGCAGGCGACCGAACGACGTCTAGGGGAAGAATGGCGCCGGATTCTGAGCCGCGACGTGAAGTGGAAGATGGCATACAGTACGGTGCTCAAGGAAAAGGGCCAGGAGCGGGGCATGGATTTTCCCAGCCATGCGCACTTCGAGCAGCAAATCAAGAAGGAACTGCCGACCAAGCTCCAGAAGATCGAATTCCGGGTCGACATGGCCCCGCTCGATCCAAGGCCTGACCCAAAAGACCGGCGCGGCAACCCTCTCTATGTCTACGACCCAGGCACCAAAGGTATTTCCACCGAGCCTCTCGAAGAGTTCCTTGACCTGCTTCCGACTCGTTTGATTCAGTTCCGTATTTACGCGCTCGACCACCAGCACGACGAAGCCCTGTCCCGTGCTACCGCGACGGTCCTGAACAAAACCCCGGCCAGCTTGGAGACGAATTTCTAGTTTCCCTACCAAGCCAGCGTGAGTCCTGCGATACTGCCTTTGTTCCTGTACACATGGGAGGGCAGCATGAAACGGTACATACTTTGTTACCTCATGGCCGTGCTTCTACTTGTCGCCGCACAAGCCTCCGGCCAGTCGGCTGGAGGGCATGCACCAGCGAATGCCGCCGATATCCTGCATGCACTCCCACCGGATCTTTACAAGAAGCTACAACAGCTCTCCCAACTGCTCGATCATAATATCAAGGTGGGCAGACTTACTGAGGCGCAGATTCAGCAGGAACTTATGTCGGGCCATCTCGAACAGACCATCCGCTCTCTAGGCCCAGAAGCGAATCAGCTGTTCGATGAGATCCATTCAGACATGATGACCGGGAAGGGCCCAGGCGAAGAGGCGCTGATACCTCTGCTCGGCGGGCTCACTGGGATGGGAAAATAGAAGCGCACTTCACCCCTTATGTCCAAGGTGTGAAGTCAAGCAATGACTGTCTAGGCCGACACGTGTAGTGCTTGGCGTTCCCACAACAGAGCCTTCTTTTCCTCCAGCACCTGGCGCTGGTCGGGGGACAGGGAATGGGGATCATGTTGATCGGTCGGAAAGCGACTCTCAAATTGCTCGATGACTTGACGCGCCTCTTCCTCACGCCCAACTCGTAGTAACACTGCTATCAACCGCAGATACGCGGGAACGACCAATGGGAAATGCCGAGGTTCCTTGGCCCGGTTAGTCACATACCGGTACCCTTCGATGGCGACATTCGCGTTGTGCTGTTCCTCACAGAAAGCCTCAAGCATACTCACGCTGACCCGATCCGTGTCGGCACTCACGCTCTTCTTCCATTGTCCATTTACCAACATCCGCAATTCTCCCGGTGATAGGCGGACAATGGTCTTCTTTGCGATCTTCTGAATCCGAGCGACAATCTCACGCGCTTCAAACCAGCCCCCGTAGAGCCCGATCAAGCAACCCTGACAGGGGACCTTGTTTTTGCATGTTCCTTCTAGCGGATTAAAATTTTTCTTTCCCACACGGGAAGACAAGAACACGCGACCATGAGCATTGGCGCAGATTTCGCAGGCGAGCCCCTCGCCGATCGTCACATAGACATATATTCGCACGATAGAACGGTCGAAGAGATCAACCGCCTGAATGCGACCGCTTCGAACTTGCATGTAGTGAAAGAGCCAAAGCCCCAACAAACCCAGGATTGCCACCATGTATATGGTGACAACCGACCTTAAGAGCCCATCTCCCATTTACCATCCAGCTATGAAACGATTGATCAGACTATCACCCCTACAGAGACACTCGAAGTAAAATCACTTTCGATGCGCGCCACCCGTTAACTTCGTGTGAGCAGAGTCGAATTATATCGGGGAGGTGTGCCAGGGCTTGGAACGAACGTTCCCGGAAGGAACCGGTACCCAGCGAGACGCAGCGTAGAAAGAAAGCCGAAACTGACTGCGCATCATGGTCTTCGACGGTGGACGAACGAATTTCAGCAGGATTCCGCCCAGCCGCGTCCGCGAGGGTTGCTCCTGCAGGCGAGTAAACGGCTGAGCCCTGGCAACCTGCGTTGCTGGACTATTCCTTTGCCGGTACCACTTAAGGGGTTGGTGTGCCTTCAGGAATCGGAATGACAACCCCGTTCCTTGGTGAGGACCCGTTCTTGAAAGGCAGATCGAGGAGGGCATAGGGATTCACGCGTGCGCCGTTGAGCTTGACGCCCCAATGGAGGTGCGGCCCGGTGGCGCGGCCGGTTGCACCGACTTTCCCGATAACCTGGCCGGCCGCAACCAAGTCCCCATCTTTGACCAAAATCTCCGACAAGTGGAAGTACATCGAGTAGAAGCCCAAGCCGTGATCGACGAAGACGCCCTTCCCGGAGAAAATATGATCGACGGTAATGCGGACAATCCCGTCGTTCATAGCCGCGACCTCAGTCCCAAGCGGTGCCCCGATATCTTCGCCATTGTGGGGGTTTCTGGGCTGGCCGTTCATGATACGCACACTGCCGAAAATCCCGGTCCGCTTGCCGTTCACGGGTTCTAGGAAATCGCTGCGCCAGAGTCTCAGGCGTGAATTCTCAGCCAAGGCCTGCTTCACGTGTTCCTGCTCAGCTTTCCAGCGAGCCAGCGCCTTGTCGTCCAGATCGACTTTATCTTTCGGCAGATTCAGATGCTCGACCGCAAACTTTTCTTTGGCGACGAGCACATTGTAACTGAGCTTTTTCACCGTTTCGCCGGTTCTGACCTCCACCGTCAACTTGTATGTGCCCGGCTCGTCTTGCATGTCGATCCCGAGCAAGCCCACATGGCCAAGGGGTTCATTGGGCCTGATTTCCTTGAAAAACGGAATCGTCCGGCTGAGAAACTTTCCATATACTTCCGTGGCCTGGTCCTCGCCCGGCACCTTCACCACCAACACTTGGCCCTGCTTGCCGCTATATTGCCCCTCACTGCCCTTCGGAGGCGGCGGAGCGTTCGGAAACAGTTCGACCGGGAAGACGCT
>JBKJWE010000065.1:0-5961 GCA_046717045.1 Nitrospiraceae bacterium
TGCGTTTGTGGGTGTCGGCTCAAGACTACCGCGAGGATCTGCGCATTTCACCGGAAATCCTGAACCATCTGGTCGAGGCCTATCGCAAAATCCGCAACACCTGTCGTTTCCTCTTGAGCAATCTGTACGACTTCGACCCGGCGAAGCATCGCGTGGGCTATGCGCAGTTGCCAGAACTCGACCGCTGGGCCCTCATGCGGCTTGGAGAACTGATTCAAAAAGTTAGGACATCCTACGAGGAGTTTGAATTTCACACGATCTTCCATGCGCTCAATAATTTCTGCTCGGTGGATCTGAGCTCAGTCTACCTCGATATCCTAAAGGATCGACTCTATACGTTCCGGGCTGATTCGCCCTTGCGGCGTGGGTCGCAGACGGTTCTGTTCGAGATTGTGACGGCGTTGACTAAACTCATGGCCCCGGTCCTGAGTTTTACTGCAGAGGAGATTTGGCAGACGTTGACGCCTCGGGTGGAGGCCGGGCAGCAGAAGAGTGTGCATCTGGCGTCGTTCCCCGAAGCCGATCGTGTATGGATCGATCCTCAGCTCGCACAGCGGTGGGAACAGCTCCTCGGTTTGCGTGAGCGCGTCCAGGGGGCACTAGAAGCCAGCCGACGCGACAAGCTGATCGGGTCGTCGTTGGAAGCCCATGTGCAGTTAGCGGTGGATGCGAAGACCTACGAATGGGCACAACCCTACGCAGCCGATTTGGCCACCCTGTTTATCGTGTCGCAGGTCACTCTGATGAAAGCGGCCACCGGTGATCTGGCGATCGCGGTGACTAAGTCGCAATATGCCAAGTGCGAGCGTTGCTGGAACTATCGGGAAGCGGTCGGGAAGCATGTCGATCATCCAACGCTCTGCGATCGCTGCGTGGAGGCCCTTCGGTGACCAAGCCGGCGCTTCGCTACCTCATTCTCGCGCTGGTGGCCGGTTCGGTGATTGTCGCCGATCAATTGACGAAGACGGCCATCATGCAGCACATGCGGCTGCATGAGTCTATTTCGGTCGTGCCGAATCTTTTCAGCCTCACTTACATCCGTAATCCCGGAGCGGCCTTCGGGCTGCTGGCCGGCAGCAGCAATGCCTTTCGGATGGTATTCTTCGGGATCACGTCGTTGTTCGCGCTGGCGCTGCTGGGCACGATTCTGTTTCGGATGCCAGAAAAGGATTGGATAGGGCAATTGAGTATCGCGGGGATTCTTGGCGGGGCGATCGGTAACTTAGTGGATCGGTTACGATTCGGCGAGGTGATCGATTTTCTCGATATCTACATCGAGAACCACCATTGGCCGGCGTTCAACGTGGCAGATTCAGCGATTACGGTCGGCGTGACCTTGCTTATCATCCATTTTGCATTCGAGAGGAAAGAGTCACCTGTTCCTCCTCCCGACCCACAGCCCTCTCTATAAACGCCTTACGAGGCCGACAGGGTGATGATGAATCCGCCCCGTTCCTTGAAGGCGTTCTGCTGCTCTGCGGAGAACATCACCAACGGCTCGCTGTGGCAGAACTGGCATTCCTTGAGTGTGACCGCCGCATCGCCTTCGCCAAGGCTGATCAGATGTTGTTTAGCCAACTTCAGCGCGGTTACTTCATCCGTCGTCATCACGTCAAAATGCAGCAGCTCTTTTTTGCCTTTCACCCAGGTGTCGTAGACATGGACGGTATCCGACATCGAACGTTTCCCTCAGAATCCAAAGATATAGAACACCAGCGCGCCCATCAGAATGCGGTAATAGGCGAATGGCCTCAGCGTGTGTCGTTTCACGAATGTGAGGAAGGCTGCGATGACGATCCAGGCGACGGTAAATGACACGACCATGCCAACGGCCAGCGCCAGATAATCTTGCTGTCGAAACAGATCGCGCGATTTCCACATCTGATAGCAGGTGGCGACGATAAGGGTCGGGAGGGCGAGGAAGAAAGAATATTCCGTTGCCACCTTACGATCCAGACCGACGAGCAGGCCACCGATGATGGTCGAGCCGGATCGAGACATGCCGGGAATCAACGAGGCACATTGCGCCAGGCCGATCCAGAAAGCCGAAGGCAAGCTGACTTGCTCGAGTTGGAGCGTCTTCGGCTGGCTTCGGAGCGCTACGACGGCTAGAATGATGAAGCCTCCGATGATCGAGGAGAACGCGACGGTTTGCGGTGTAAAGAGATGGCTCTTAATCCAGTTATGGGTGAGGAATCCCACTGCGGCGGCGGGCAAGAAGGCGATCCCGAGTCCGATGAGAAACCAAAAGCTGGGATGGGCCTTCCAGGATTCCTGTAGGATTACCGACCAGGAGCGGGTCCCACGTGATTGGATCAAGCTCGCGACGCTCCGCTGTTCCTGCAGTGATTGCCCAAACAGCAACAAGAGTTTCTGCCGCTCGTAGACGATGACGGCAAGAATGGCACCCAGTTGAATGGAGATCTCGGCGCTGGAGGCTAACTCGCCCTCGAAGCCCAAAGCGTGGCCGGCAAGGATCAGATGGCCGGTGGATGAGACGGGGAGAAATTCCGTCAGGCCTTCGACAATTTCCAGAATAGCGGCAAGCCCAGGTCCCCACTCGCTCATGCAATGTCCGTCTGCAGTATCATGGTCGTTCGTTCGATCCTGCGCATATTCACAGAGTGCAGATAGCCCGTCAAGCGAACCAGCGGATTTGGGCTGCAGCGAGGTAAATTTGTTGACAAAGAGCGGGGCATGGCATACACAGAGTAATACGTAGAAAAGTCAGCGGTCGGTAGGCAGGGAGAGCCCCACGTTCAGTGAGAGGGAGGTTGGCATGAAGTCAGTCTGGATGGCAGCAGTTGTCGTGATCGGATCAGCCTCGATGGTCGGGTGCGTGAGCGATCGGAAATATCAGGAAGCGTTAGGCGAGGTCGATGCCGCGAAGACGGAACTCGCTACGACTCGTGCGCAGAAAAGTGCGCTGGAACAGCAAGTGAAGACCCTGAAGGACCTCAACGTCAAGTTCGGCAATGAGGCGCAGGTGGCGCATGATGAACTCGAACGCATCCAGCATGGACGCGATAAGGAGCGTGGCAGCATCGAAGGGCGGACCAAGGAATTGGAAGACAAGGTCAAACAGTTAGCGTCGCAAAATCGTGCGGTGCGTCATGAATATGACGACGTCAAACGACACAACGACACCCTCAAGGCCTTGGTGGCGCGGTATCAGAAAGAACTCAAGGACCAATCCCGTTCGGTGACAGGCGCATTGGCACCCATGACCCAGGCACCGCCAACACAGAGTGTTCCTGCCGCGCCGGCGCCGAGTCTGAATGCCCCGCAACCCATCTCGTCAGCCATGAACGTGAATAAAGCCTCTGCCGGCGATATGGTCCTCGTGCTTGGTCTGTCCTAGGATATGGCGGATCGAATCGTCATCAATCGCCCCTATCGCGTAAAGGGCGAATTGGTCGCCAAGAATGTCGTGCCCAAAGAAACATTCGATCTGATCAAGGATCGCATCAGCGTCACCCCCTAGAACATGGCGGGGATGATCCCGTTGAGTTCAACAGGCCTCCGCCCATAGGCGGCGGCCTGTTGCATTTTCAGCCCCGCCTGGTCCACAGCGGACGCTGGGATTCCCGGTGTTCATCTTGATACAATGAACCAGCCCCGTTTTCCCCCCTTCCATTGGAGCCTGAGGGCATGCGCCGTAGCGCCTTAATCCTCACCGTCCTCGTCGTTGGCCTGGCGATTGCCGGCTATGTCTTTTTCAACGGCGAACGCAAGGCACCGGTCCGTTACCGGAGTGCTTCCATCGAGCGGGGGTCTGTCATTTCACTGGTCACCGCGACCGGGAGCATCAATCCCGTCGTGTCGGTGCAAGTCGGAACCCAGGTGTCGGGCATGATCAAAAGCCTGCATGCCGACTTCAACTCGGTCGTCAAAACGGGCGACATCGTGGCCGTAATCGATCCAGAGCCTTTTAAGGCCCGCCGCGACCAGGCTGTCAGCAATTTGGAAATGGCCAGAGCCAACGTGGCACGGACCCGAACCGAGCTGGCGCAGCGCAGGCGCGAACTTGATCGGGCCAAATCGCTCATCGAACAACAATTCGTCTCGCAGAACGACGTCGACGTGGCGATTACGAACTTCCAAGGCGCCGAGGCACAGGTGAATGTGTCGAGTGCGCAAGTGCGCCAAGCCGAAGCCGCACTCAATGCCGCCGAACTCGATTTGAAGTACACCGTGATTCGGTCCCCGGTAAACGGCATCGTTGTGGCGCGCAACGTTGAAGTCGGCCAGACGATTGCAGCCAGCTTCGCGACGCCAAATTTGTTCCTGATCGCCCTCGATCTCACGAAGATGCAGGTCGATACGAACGTCAGCGAGTCCGACATCGGCGGCATTGCGGAAGGAAAGGAAGCCACCTTCACGGTGGATGCCTATCCTGGCTATCAGTTTTCAGGCACGATTCGACAAGTGCGGCTCGCTCCGATCAATGTGCAGAATGTCGTGACCTACAACGTCGTGGTCGGCGTCGACAACAAGGATCTCCGATTGAAGCCGGGGATGACGGCGAATGTGTCGATCGTGGTGGCGCAGAAGGAAGATGTGCTCAAAGTGCCCAATGCCGCACTGCGGTTCATGCCGCCTAAATCCGCCGGGTCCGAAGGAGAGCCGCGCAAGACCAAGGCTGGTGGGCTTAGTTCAATCCCTCACATGCTGTGGAAGTCGACGGAGACAGGCGAGCTGGAGGTGATTCCCGTCCAAACAGGCATTTCGGACGGGGTGGCGACGGAGATTGTCGAGGGTACGCTTGCCGAGGGCGACTTGGTCATTGTCGGGATCGATCAGCTGCGTGGAGACCGAAAGAGCAATGATCTGCCGCCAGGATTCGGGAGTAACAGCGGGCAACGGCGTCCCTCTCGTGATCGCGGCATGTAACATGCGTGAAGCGTGCCTCGACAACCGTCGCTCGCTGCGAGAACCCGTCCGTCCCTCTACTTCCAGAGTCATGGGCCTCTTGCTTGTGGCGTGTGCGTCCCGTTTCACGTTTCACGAGGCACGCTGATGGCTCCGCTGATCGAATGCGAAGATATCTGGAAGATCTATCGCGTAGGCGATGTGGAAGTGCAGGCCTTGCGCGGTCTCAGCCTCACGATCGACCAGAGCGAATTCGTCGCGATCATGGGTTCTTCCGGGTCCGGCAAATCCACGCTCATGAACATGATGGGCTGTCTCGATCAACCAACGAAGGGGCGCTATCGGTTGAATGGCGTGGAGGTGGGGCAATTGCGGTCCGATCGCCTGGCCGAAATCCGCAACGCACAGATCGGGTTTGTGTTTCAAAGCTTCAACCTCATTCCTCGTACGAGCGCGCTCGAAAATGCGCAGCTCCCTCTGTTCTATCGGGGGCTCTCGTTGAAGGAACAGCGGGCTCAGGCTGCCGTGGCGCTCGGGCGAGTCGGCTTGCACGGTCGCGAGCATCACTATCCCACGCAACTGTCCGGTGGGCAGCAGCAACGCGTGGCCATCGCCAGGGCATTGGTCACATCGCCCTCGCTGCTGCTGGCGGATGAGCCGACCGGAAATTTGGATACGCAGTCGAGTAAGGAAATCATGGCGATTCTGGCTACTTTGAACCGCGAGGAAGGCATTACCATTATCTTGGTAACGCATGAGCCCGAGATCGCGGCCTATGCGTCTCGTGAGGTTGTGATGAAAGACGGGCAAGTATTGAGCGATCGCAAAACCAATGCGCGCGCACTGGCCGGCCAGGTCGAGGTCTGAATGGGCGCATTCGTGTGGCTGACGATCATGACGGCATTGCGCATCCTCGGACGCAATCGTTTGCGCGCGGGGTTGACCATGCTGGGCATCGTAATCGGCGTGGCGGCGGTGATTGCCATGGTGAGTATCGGCGAGGGGGCGAAGCGGGCGGTGCAGGCGCAAATCGCGACGATGGGAACCAACGTGATCATCATATGGCCTGGATCCACGACGGTGAGCGGC
>JBKJWE010000066.1:0-3924 GCA_046717045.1 Nitrospiraceae bacterium
GTCCTATCGCACGATCGCCTGGTTGATGAAGCAAAAACTCGCTGCGCGCTATCCCGCGCTCGGAGACCGCATTCAGGCCACAGCCCCGGACGTCGAAGACACCCTCACCCGATAAACCCAGCGTCGCGTCATGCCGGACTATCAAGCCTCATGTGAGTCGGCCCTGATTGCTGGACAATGGGATGGCGCGGAGAGCCACGCGCTGGCCTGGGCTCGCCATCTGCCGGCCGGGTCAGCACATGATCCACGGCCGCATTTCGTCCTCAATACGGTGTATCTGATCCGCGGCCAGTTCGCCCAAGCCTGGCAGGCGCACGCAAATTGTCTGCAAGAAGCGGAGGACATTACCCAGGTCAAGCAATGGGTGGAGGGATTCGTCGCGCGACAGGCAGAACAAGCCAATGCCCATCTCGTCATGGGCCTCTTTTTGTCTCAGTCAGGAGAGTCCGAACGATCGATGCAATCGTATAAGGAAGCTGCCAAACTCGCGCCGCGGTCCGCCCACCCCCATTATTTTCTCGCGCAGATCCACGAGCGGGCGAACCATCTCGAACTGGCGATCAAAGCCTATCGCGAAGCCGTCCGACTCGATCCCGCCTACGTGCCTGCGCGAATCAACCTGGGTGTGGCCTATCAGGAACAGGGGCGCTTTGAAATGGCGATCCCGCAGTACCGAGAAGCCATCAAACTCAATCCGAAGGATGCCGTCGCCCATGCGAACTTGGCCTGCGCGCTCGCGGAGCAAGGGAAGATGCAGGCCGCGCTCTTGGAATACCAGGAAGCGCTGCGCCTGAACCCGCGCGATGCCGAAGTGCACTTCGCCATCGGCGGCTTGTATGAGGATAAGAACCGTCCCGACCTGGCGATGAAGGAATACCGAGCGGCGGTCGAGGCCGACCCAAACCTCGCGCCGGCCCATTCGGCCCTCGGCTGGATGCTCTTCGACAGGGGGCACCGCGAAGAGGCGATGGAAAGCTTCAATCACGCCCTCAAGGCCGATCCGGAGAACGCGAGAGCCTTTCTCGGCGTGGCGAAGTGCTATGCAAGCCGCGGCAAGGTGCAACTCGCGATCGAGAATTATACAAAAGCCATCAAGTACGAGCGGGACCCGCAGAAGAAGAACGACATCATGAACAAGCTTTATAAAGAAGGCGGGACGTGGGATACGTAGGGTGGCCAGGTCGGTCCCTGTGCTCGCGGAACGCGACACGCGGGAGCCAATCGGATGGTCAAATCATGGGCGGTGTTCGTTCGACGCGCGCACGATGGGACCGATCCTGGCCACCGCTTAAAAGGGAGTAACGAGCAAGCTTGTTGGAGGGAGCATTTACATCGAGCGATGCTTGCCTAATGCGCGCGGTCGAACGACAAGATCCCGGGCTCTCTTGAATAGGGGAATGGGTTGACGATCGATCGGTATGACGATACAACGATCGATCATAAATTGGTAAGGAGCGCACATGGCCACGACCACCATTTCGTCAAAGTTCCAGATTGTGATTCCCAAAGAAGTGCGGGATAAACTCCACCTGAGCCCCCAGCAGCGCTTGCAGGTCATTGAAAAAGGAGGGGTGATCACGCTCGTTCCGGAAGTGTCCCTGAGGTCTCTCAAGGGAGCGTTAAAGGGAATGTCCAAGGCAGACATCAGGGAGAAAAAGGACCGGCTGTGAAGATTCTACTCGACTCCAGCCGGTTGGATCGAGTTCTTTGTCGATGGGCCTCTCGCCGACCGATACGCGTCCTACCCCACGCCACGCTATTCGATTATCACGCCCACCATTGCGCTGTATGAAGTCTACAAGAAGATCAAGCGAGAGCGAGGCGAAGAAACGGCTGTGCTGTTTTCTGGACGGCTGCACTCGACGGAAGTAATACCGCTGACGGAATCGATCGCGTACCTGGCAGCAGATCTCAGCCTGCGACATGGACTCGCAATGGCCGACGCGATCGTCTACGCCACAGCCAGAGACCAAGGGGCCGAGGTGATCACAAGCGATGCCGACCTCAAAGATCTTCGCGGCGTGGGGTACATCAGATAAGAGCCCACGATCTCGTCGTTCCTCGCTCGCCAAGCGCGCAGAGGGCCCTCGTTGGACGCGCGCAATGGAAGGGCAAGCCCGCCCAGCCTTAGAGGGAGAGAAGAAGGAAAAAAGTACTGGTCCGCCCAGTGGATGAGATTCGCAACCAGCGAGTAATCTGGCGCGAAGCCATGGGTTGAGGTATCGAATGGGATAGCCAGTTAATGGACAAAGAGCGCCTTCAGCCGAACAGAACGTGCAAACAAAGGTAACCACACTAGACAGCTGCCCAGGATATATAAGAATTCCTTTGTCCCGAATGCGTACCATCGCCCTGGCGCGAGAAATTCTCCAAATTTCTGCACTATCATAATGTAGGTCATGCTTTGCTCAATAAGGAGTACACCCATATAGGCAACAAGAAAGATCATAATCCGTCCAGGTGCATGGCGGCGTCTACGCAAGAACGCATATGCGACAAGGATGCTCCCACACAGCAAGGCAGTCCTGCTCGCCAGTTCAAACAGAAGAAAGGGTTTCATAAGGGGATGATAACTTGAGCTCGCAGGGCTACCCATAGCCCATATATCCGGAGATACGGGTGGGAGAACCGCAATTAACCCCCGGAAGATGGCTGCAACCATCACCACGAAGGCGATCACCCATAGGTAGACCAAGCCACGGAGGGGTTTTGATTGAGTAGAACCCGCCATATTCCTAAGCCCTTTCTTAAACCTATTCGGAGTCTACCATAGGCTCCACGAGCACCTATAGAATGGGCCTCTTTGGACCGGTAACATATTTCCAGGGTGGGTCGAACCCTTAACGGAGTTGGTTGGAAACACAGGGGCGGCTGCTCAAAATTTCCTCCGGCAAGGCCGCAGGGAGTTCGGGCGCTGAGGCGCGGACGACTGAGAACGAAGCTTGGGAACAGCGCGTCTTGGCGCGCTAGGGCTGAGCGGGTGAGCACATTGCCTGTTTCAGCAACCGATTAGAGTTCGCGGATGGCGCCTTGGAGGACGGTAATCTGCGTCACCGGGTCACCGGAGCTTTTCAGTTCCGTCCGGATTTGATCTTTCAGGTAGGACGAGTAGCCGACGCGGTCGATGAGGAAATCCAGGAATCTCTCGGCAGGCAGGAGGCTCTGGGTCTTCAGTTCCTGAACGGTTTCGTCGCTCACGGGCACATAGGTGCTCCCCATGTGGAAGACCACGTTGTAGTAGCGGTCTTTCCCGATACGCTCGAACCTTAGTCCCTTCACCTCGTCCTTCCCGGCAGGATGTTGAAAAAACCCGCCAGCTTTGTTCTAGCATCGCTCAACGCCTCAACGTACTGAGAAGTACGCCTCGGCATCTCGCTCGCTGCGGCCTCGCTGGACGGCCTTTTTGAATCTCCTGCAAGCTCAGCAAGAAGGGCCCATTCTAGACAAGTTCTGGTTGTGAAGACAAGTGCGGACAGAGCGTCGTCGGCGTGGGGTGCTCAAGCCCCTTTCCCCCTATTGCCGAAATATTCCTGCCGACTGACGGCCACGTCGGCCACGAACATGACACCGGAATGCCGTTCGAACAAGGGCCGCAGGCCTGCCAGGATCGGTTCGACCTTTTCCTCAGGCACGACCGTCATGATCATCTCCAGGCTTTCCTGCTCGCTGAACATGAAGTGGGCCTCGCGTACGCCGTGGTGACCCTTGCCGGATACATTTCCGATGATGGTGTAGCCGGAGACGTTGACGCGGTCGAGCAATTCAGTCACGAACGACCGCTGTTCTCCTGCCACGATCACGCGGATTTCCTTCATCGGATGTAATGTTAGACTCATCGACGAACTCCTTTCCCGCCTGAGGCTGTTGAAAAAGCCACCCTGCTCACCCTACGCAAGCGGGTTCCACCCGCCTGTGGGACGATAC
>JBKJWE010000067.1:0-2862 GCA_046717045.1 Nitrospiraceae bacterium
CCCTTGATCCGCCCCATTCACCTAACGCGGCGATCAGCCCCTGTCGAACCTCTGGATCGGCATCGTGCAATGCCGCGGCTAACCGAGGTAGCCACGAGGTGGAATCGACCTGCAAGAGCGTCTGTGCCGCCGCTTTTCTGACGCCGATGTCAGCGGAGGATAAAAGAGCCGGCACCGCCGTCATCAACTCGGTAGGAGGCTCGATGTCACCCAGGGCAATCGCGGCCGCCTGTCTAACCAGTTCGATGGGATCTTCCAGCGCCGATATGCACGATGCGGTGATCTCTGGAGTCGCAACAGGATGCAATCGTCCGATGGCCTTCACCGCCGCTTCCCGCACCAGGGGAACCCGATCGGTCACAAGAGGAATCAGCGCAGCGACAGCTATCGGATCGCCGATCTTGCCGAGAGACTCTGCCGCTGTCCGTCTGGTTTCCGGCTGGGCGTCATGAAGTAATTCCAGCAGGAGGGAGACGGTTCGTTCAGGAGAGGAGGTTGCTGCTTCCTGGATGCAGCCGGTCAGACTGCTGCTCGCGAAGGCAATAATCAGCGCCGCCATCAGACCACAGCCTGCTGTGTGGCAGAGGTACCGACTTCGATCACGCTGGCTTGGGAGGCTCTTCATGCGGGGTGGGAAGTTCCTTGGCCGCTTCGATCGACTGCTGGAATTCCTTCTGCGCGGCGTCCATCTCCGCTTGAATCGTCCGCATTTCCGGATCGACTGAATTTCGGACATCCGCAACCGCCTGCTTGAATGTCCGCAAGGCATCACCCAGCCCTTCTCCCAAGCTCTGCATATCGGCAGGAGAGACTCCAGCCGGCTGAGCCGCCTTGGTTTTCAGAGCGGCTTGCTGGGCCTGTACGCGAGCCACCGCGTCCTTATTGACGATCGCAGATGGACGCTTGGCTGCCGGCTTCTGCTGCGCGTTCGGCGGCAACGGAGGATACTGCGCCCGCATTATGGGCATCGGACTGGCCCCACGTTCTTCCATCGTCGGGGGTTGCTGGCCCTGCACCGCCGATTGCGCTGATGCCGCGACCGTGGCCCTAGCCGGAGGTTGGGGCGCAGCCGCCATATTGTGCATGAATGCGGCGGTCGTCCCCGGCGTCAGTTCAGGACCAGGGATATAGGGTGCAGTGGGTTTGAGCATTGCCGGCTGTGCGGCCGGCGCCGCTGTGTGCACGGGAGCGGCCGTCTGCGGCTGGCTTGCTGGATTCGCCGACTGGATCTGGGTTGGAGCCGGATGTCCTGTCTCAGTTTGTACGGCTTCCGGAGGCGGAATATCGTGGACCTCTTTCTTGAATCCTTTGAGCGCTTTACCCACTCCTTCGCCGATCTGCGGGAGCTTCCCCGCACCGAAAATGATCAGCACAATGACGAGGATGATGATCAGTTCGGAAATGCCCATCGTTCCAAACATGCGACCGTCCTTTTTCGAATTCGTCAGCTGCCGAGCCTGTTCAGGGCCTTCGGGAACTCCGATCAACTCTATAATCCGGCAGAAGGGACTGTCAAGGAAGGGTCAGTCGGCTACAAGATCGGCACAATCTCGGTCTGCAACGGCAAACCGAAGACCTGCGCGTCGCGATCGGTCAGATACACATCCAACTCGCTCCGGATGCCGAATTCGCCGGGCAGGTAAATCCCGGGCTCGATGGAAAAACACGTGCGCGGGATCAGGCGGCGCGTGTCTTGCGTCTCCAGCCCATCGATATTGGCCCCATTACCATGAACTTCCGCCCCGATCGAATGGCCCGTACGGTGGACAAACTGCTCGCCATAGCCGCTGGCTGCGATCACCTTCCGACAGGCCTCGTCCACCTGCCAGCCGAACGGAGGCTGACCGGCTCGCATCTGCGCCTGGACGAACGTCAATGCCGCGTCCCGACCTTGGCGCACGAGGTCAAACACAGCCCGATGTTTCGTCGGAACTGTCGCACCCACATAGCCGGTCCAGGTGATATCCCCGTACACCGAACCGGCATCCGCCTGTTTCGCCCAGAGGTCGATCAATAACAAATCATCCCGCCGAACCTGCGCCGAACCAGAGGGGAGGGGGCCATAGTGGGGATCGGCACTGTGAGCGTTTACAGCGGCAATAGGTGGACTTGACGTGACCATGCCGGCGTGGTGAATACGACCAAGAATAAACTGCTGCACGTCATATTCGGTGAGGGGACGATTTTTGACGAGCGCATCGCGGACATGGCTGAACGTTTCGTCGACGATGCGGCGGAGCGCGGCAACGGCAAATTGATGGGTCGCCAGCTGGCGATCCGTCCATACCGCTTCGAACGTCTGAATCAGATCCGCCGAACTGATGACCTCAACCCCGTAGCTTCTGATCAGTTCAATTGTGCCTGCGTCTACACGCGAGACATAGGGCACCGCATTGAGAGGAGAATACTGCATGGCCACACGAAAACCGCTCGCCAGCAGATGTGAAAGAAGTTGGCGCTGCTGTTCCCATGACACATAGCACTCGGCTCGACCTGGCAACAGGTCGAGTACATGCGGTTCGATACGATGGAGCACCTTTACCGGTTCGCCCTGCGCGGGAATCCAATAGTACCAGCGCCGCGTCACATGCGTCGCCGGATCAAGCAGCAGAACCCGGTAGGCGAGGGGGTCGCTTCCCCGGAAGTCGTAGAAGAGCCAGCCGTCGACCTGGCCCGCCTCGCGAAGCGTCCGCTGAATGTCGTGAACCCGTTGATGCGGCATCGAGAGTGCCATGGCAAGGCATCTTATCGTCGCCCTGGGGAGGCGTCAATGAGACGGGAATGCACGAACAGCAGCCATGTTACAATGCCTGCCATGTCGTGTGAGTCGGATCTCACTCAATATCGCGTCACGCTGTTTGT
>JBKJWE010000068.1:0-2551 GCA_046717045.1 Nitrospiraceae bacterium
TCCACTTGCGGCTGGTAATACACCACGAACTCTCCTCGTTCCGTGGCATGACGGAGCTCGACCTCCAGTTCTAGTCGCTTGGTGGCGACGACATTCATTGTATTGGAATAATATTGAAAATTGTTCCGTCCCAACTCTTTGGCATGATACATCGCGCCGTCGGCGTTCTTGAGCAAGGCGTCGACGCTGTCCCCATCGGCGGGGAAGATGGAGATCCCGATGCTGGCTGTGATGAAGATTTCATGCCCCTCGATCGAGAAGGGTTTCGCCAAGGCATCAAGCACCCGACGGGCGACGAGTCCCGCATCCTGGACATCGCGCAGATTCGCCAGGAGCACGGTAAATTCGTCGCCGCCCAATCGCGCCAACGAATGCTGCTCGTCCATCTCCGCAGATCGTCCCACCGTATCGCTGTGCCGCACGGAGTCGGCCAACCGATCTGCCACGTGCTTCAACAATAAATCGCCGATAGTGTGTCCCAGCGTATCGTTGACGACCTTGAAGCGGTCAAGGTCCAGAAACAGCGTTGCCACCGTCGTCTTGTATCGCCGAGCATACAGCAGCGCCTGCGCCACACGATCCTTGAAGAGCACACGGTTGGGCAATCCCGTCAGGCTGTCGAAATAGGCCAGCCGATGAATCTCGCGCTCGGACCGTTTCCGCTCGCTGATATCTTGAGCGGTTCCCACCACCGACAACGGCTTCAATTGGTCGTCGAAGACCGCCTCGGCCTGAAGATGCACCGTGAAATCCGCGCCATTAGGAAGCACGATCCGATGATCGATATCGCAGGGTTTCCGTTCCGTGAGGATCCGTTTGAGTGCGTCATTGACTCGCTCGCGATCCTCGGTATGGACAACCTGCAGAAACGTATCGAGAGTCCCGCCGAAATCTTGAGGCCTGATTCCGATCAAGCGACAGAGCTCGGATGACGCGGTGAACTGATTGGTATCCGGGCGCCATTCCCAGTTCCCGATCTTTGCAATCCGCTGCGCCAAACCGAGGCGCGCCTCGCTCCTGAGCAGGGCATCGAGGATCTGGCTGCTTCGGAGCATGTACTTGACTCGGTAACGGAGCACAAGCGGATGCAATGGCTTCGTGATGAAATCCGTCGCGCCATGCTCATAGGCCTTGGCGATCGACTCATCATCGTCGAGTCCTGTCATGACTAAGATCGGCATCCGGCTGCCACCCGGCAGCCCGCGCAATTGCAAACAGGCGGAGAACCCATTCATCCCCGGCATGATGAGATCCATGAGCACGATATCGGGACGATGTTCGGTAAAGCGCTCAAGGGCTTGCGCGACGGTCTTCGCCTCATAGATGTCGTAGCCGGATTGCTCGAGCGCCTCGCGGATGAAGGTGCGTACGACTATTTCGTCGTCCACCACCAATACTGAGGGTCGTGCTTGCTCTTGAGGCGTTTCCATCTAGACCGCTTCTTTACCTAATTCTTCCTGTACGGCTTGTTGAGCTGCTTCGGAGACCGCGTCGAATTCAGCCAGTTTCACTTGGTTTTCTGTAACCTTATCCCACCGGGCCATGTGCTCCAAGTTCTTCGCACAATCCGACAAGGTGAGCGCCCCGATCATGGTGCTCGAGGGATTCAAGGCTTGTGCCGCCTGAAAGATCGCTTCCGCATCCTGACGAATCACCGCTTCGTGAATGATGCAAATCTCCCACAAGACCGTATCACGCTCGGCTTAATTCACAAGAGAAAAACCTGGTCATGCAGAGCCTGATGGTCACGGCTCCGGGTAGCCAGGAAACGATACGGGCTTGGCATGAGGGTCGGTCAGGAGGGCGGAGCGGTCAGGTCGACGAGGAGATGTTCTGTTCGTCTTGTTGCCGCTGGTACGGTTCCATCTCGATCTGCTTAACGGTATGTTGAAGGCGGGCCCATTCTTCGGGACCCATCGTCACAAACTCCAATCCAAATTGTTTCTCGCGGCTCCAGCGCACGACGGCCTGTTGAATATAGATAGGAGGCTCATGTTGCAAGGAGGTGATTCGGACTTCGAGAGACGCCCCCGGCTGGACGTCGGTGGGACTCTCGATGCGGCAGCCGCGGATGGAGAGATCCACAAGATTGCCCTCGCCGCCGACTATAGTTATAGATGAAAAGGAACTGCGAAATTGAACGGGAAATCGGAGGTCCTTCCGTTGTTCCATCAGCGTCCTCGTGGATCGGTGTCTTCCTAGCCCTGTATTGTCCCGATTGGACGCATTTCCGCCACTGTTTTTGTAATTCCTGCGCGGTCGCTCTTTCAACCACGCCAGACAGATTCTTATGTAGCCCTACGACTATACAGAGCCTCAAGCGCCATGAGCAGGCTAGATGGAAGCGCGACGGCCGACCCGCCGCACAAGCGCCTGAATCTGGCTGAGACCGGGAAGCGCATGACTGAACGGATTCGGTACCTTGCCCTTCATGAACATGCGCAGGCCCAGCGGCAGAACATGAAACAAACGCCGCAGATTCAACCCGACGACTTTCAACGGCATGCGCGCTTCATTCAAGCGCCCTTGCTGCGCAATCAAGTCGGTAAAT
>JBKJWE010000069.1:0-2975 GCA_046717045.1 Nitrospiraceae bacterium
ACCCTGTTTCGCGCCAAGCTGGCCGAGTTCACCAAGACCCTGGAGGAGCGGGATGAAGACATTCTACGGAACCGCATCCTTTCGGACACTCCATTGACCTTGGACGATTTGGGAGGAAAGTACGGCATTACCAAGGAACGAACCCGCCAACTGGAAGCCCGCATCATCAAGCGCCTGCGCGACTATATTAAAAAAGACGTCAAAGATATCGATCGGTTACGGATTTAAGCCCCACCGTTTGTTCCCTCGCAACCCACTGAAATAGTTCTGGAACATCTGATTCTCAATGGGTTATGATGCCCACGGTCTAGAAACGGCGGGTGTTGAAGAAAAATCTGCTTCCCCCTCTTGACTAGGACTAACCCGAGGCTATCTCTCCTCTCGAACTGTGTGACTGTCGGTTGCGCTCGTTCTGGGTATCAGACGTACGCCATCGAGTTCAAACCAGCTTCAAATCGTTGATATATCGAGTTAACTTTCATCACGAGGAGGTTCCGTTATGAGCACAGCAACGAAGGAAAAGAAGAATGTCGCTAAGGGATTCCAGCCCCTGGGTGATCGGGTGTTCGTCACCTACACCGAGGAGATGGACCGGACCGCAGGCGGCATTTACGTGCCGGATTCCGCCAAGGAAAAGCCGCAGCGTGGCGTGGTCCAGGCCGTTGGGAAGAAGGTCGAAAACGTGAAGGTCGGCGAACAGGTCCTGTTCGACAAATATTCCGGCAGCAAGCTGCGGATCGAGGACGAAGAGTGCTTGATCCTCAAGGAAGAAGACATTCTCGGGGTCTTCACCAGCTAATTCAAACAACAAGACGACACTACGACGATATTAAGGGAGGAACCACATGGCAAAGCAACTATTGTATAGCGAGGCCGCTCGAGCCTGCATTCTGAAGGGCGTCAACCAACTCGCCGATGCCGTCAAGGCGACGCTCGGTCCCAAGGGCCGCAACGCGATTCTTGACAAGAAGTTCGGCGCGCCGACCATCACCAAGGACGGCGTGACTGTCGCGAAGGAAATCGAACTGAAGAACCCGTACGAAAACATGGGCGCCCAGCTTGTCCGTGAAGTCGCGAGCAAGACCAGCGACACCGCCGGAGACGGCACCACCACCGCGACCGTGCTGGCACAGGCCATTTATCGTGAAGGCGTGAAGAATATCACCGCCGGCGCGAACCCCATGGAAATCCAGCGGGGCATCAACAAGGCCGTCGAAGTCGTCATTGCCGAGTTGAAGAAGCTGAGCAAGCCCTGTCAGAACAAGACCGAAATCTCCCAGGTCGGAACGATTTCAGCCAATAACGACAAGACCATCGGTGATTTGATTGCCGAGGCCATGGAAAAGGTCGGCAAGGACGGCGTGATCACGGTCGAAGAAGCCAAGTCGATGTCCACCTCATTGGATGTCGTCGAAGGCATGCAGTTCGATCGCGGCTACATCTCCCCCTACTTCGTCACCAATGCCGAGCGGATGGAATGTTCCGTCGAAGAGCCGCTCATTCTAATCAATGAAAAGAAAATCAGCAGCATGAAGGATCTGCTCCCGGTCCTCGAGCAGGTCGCCAAGATGGGCAAGCCGCTCGTCATCATCGCGGAAGAAGTCGAAGGTGAAGCGCTCGCGACCCTCGTGGTCAACAAACTGCGCGGCACCTTGAACGTGGCGGCCATTAAGGCGCCCGGCTTCGGCGATCGCCGCAAGGCCATGTTGGAGGACATCGCGACCCTCACCGGCGGCCAGGTGATCTCGGAAGACATCGGCCTCAAGCTGGAGAACGTGAAGCTCACCGACCTCGGCCGCGCGAAGCGCATCACGATCGACAAGGACAACACGACGATCGTGGAGGGCTACGGCGCCCCGAAGAAGATCGAAGGCCGCGTCAAGCAGATCAAGGCCCAGATTGAAGAGACGACCTCCGACTACGATCGCGAGAAGCTCCAGGAGCGCCTCGCCAAGATCGTCGGCGGTGTGGCCGTCATCAACGTCGGCGCCGCGACTGAGACCGAAATGAAGGAAAAGAAAGCCCGCGTCGAAGACGCCCTCCACGCGACCAAGGCAGCCGTCGAAGAAGGCATCGTCCCCGGTGGGGGAACGGCCTACCTCCGGTGTATCGGCGCGCTGGATTCGCTCAAGCTGGTTGCGGAACAGCAGGTGGGTGTGAACATCATCCGCCGCGCGCTCGAAGAGCCGATTCGTCAGATCGTGATAAACGCCGGGATGGAAGGCTCCGTCGTTGTCGAGAAAGTGCGGAACGACAAGAACCCCAGCGCCGGCTACAACGCCCAGACGGAAGAGTATGTGGACATGATCAAGGCCGGTATCATCGACCCGACCAAAGTGTCGCGCTGCGCCTTGCAGAACGCCGCCAGCGTCGCGGGCTTGATGCTCACCACCGAAGTCATGGTCACCGACATCCCCGAAGAGAAGAAGGAATCGGCCGGAGGCCCAGGTGGACACAGCCACGGCATGGAAGGGATGTACTAAGAAGAGAAGCTTAGGAAGCGATCAGCTTTCAGCAGCGAAGGGCTCGGCGGAGTTTCCGCCGAGCCCTTTGTGTTTCTCGTGCCGTCTTGACAGAAACATGAACCACTGCCATGCTGTTGTTGATTATTTCAACAAGCGGAGGACATGATGGCCACCGTCAATTTCAGCGTGCCTCAAGACATCAAAGAAGCGTTCGACAAGACGTTTGCGAGGCAGAATAAAAGCGCGGTGCTGGCAGATCTGATGCGCCAAGCGGTGGACGAGCGCCGGCGCCGAAAGCGAGTCGCCAGAGCCATCGACAAGATCCTGACCTTGCGTGAACGAATGCGTCCTGTCAGCGTTCGCACATTCAGAGCAGCACGGCGGCAAGGAAGGCCGTGACCCGGTGCGTCCTCGACGCCAGCGTCGTGGTCAAATGGCTATTCCCAGACCGTCCCGATGAATCCGATGCTTTTCACGCGTTGCAAATCCTGCATCTGATCAGGAACTCCC
>JBKJWE010000070.1:0-3250 GCA_046717045.1 Nitrospiraceae bacterium
CAATCCGTGCTGGCCGACAACGGATCGGGCCAGCGGCGTACGATGTTTGTGAGCCTGAAGCATGGGCTCGCCGACTTGGTCGACGCACTCGTCCGTCGATTGACGGCGTCCGGAGCAATCTTGCAGAACGGATCGGTCGTTGAAGCTCTGCGTGTGCGATCACATCAAGTAGGGCGCTGGACGTATGACCTCATTCTTCAGGATAGGTCCGCCCTGTCGGTCGAAAGTCTGGTCGTGGCGACTCCGGCCTATGTCTCAGCGGAGCTGCTTCGGCCGCTGACGCCTATGGCCGGAGGCTTGCTGGACCTGATTCCCTATGCCTCCACGGCGACGATCGCCATGGCCTATGCGCGCGGTGCGGCCTCCGGGGTGGCTGAGGGATTCGGCTTTGTGGTGCCGCGGGCTGAACGACGGGATCTCATTGCCGCAACATGGACGTCGCTCAAGTGGCCTCATCGCGCGCCTGCCGATCAACTCCTGGCGCGCTGTTACGTGGGCGGTGTCGGTCGCGAAGCCATCTTGAGCTTCGACGACGAGACATTGGTCGCTCGGGTGAAGGCCGAATTGTCGAGTCTCTGCGGGCTCAATGCTGAGCCGCAGTTTGTGGAGGTGAATCGATGGATCCGGGCCATGCCGCAATATACGATCGGCCATCTCGATCGGCTGGCACAGATCGACGCGGCGCTCAGTCAATACGGTGGATTGGTCCTGACCGGGGCCGCCTATCGAGGCGTCGGGATTCCGGATTGTATCCGTGACGGAGCCGTCGCGGCAGAACATGTCGTAAGGTATCTCACCGGGGAACGAACACAGGGAGCAGCGAGATATGGCGAGTGATAACCGCATGAAGATTGTCGATGTGAGCGGCCCGTTTCGAGAGCCGCGCGAACCGGTTTTATCGTACGACTATTCGATTCAACGGACGAATTGGCCGACCTCGCATGCCGTGCGCGTGATGGTGGCGATCGCGGAGGAACTGGACCCGCTCAGGGCGAAGATACTGGGGACGGTCACCGGGACGCCGGGACAGCAATTGGTGACCACGCAAATTCTGTCGCGTCGCATCGCGGATGAAAAATTGCGCATTGCCGAGGCCGAGGGCATGTTGATGGAGCGCCGCGAGGTGATCGTGCCTCCGTTCGTCGATTCGCTCGGGCATTGGTTGGCCAAGATAGAAGCCTGGGCGGATCAAGAACAGGACTCGCTGCGGGAGGAACTCAAGACGCGCGTGAAACTGTAAGGGGGCGGGACTTAGAAGATCTTGCGGAAGTGTTTCGAATGCACACCCGATTCGTCGGCAAAGCCGAGCGAGGCGATGTCGGGGCTGATGGTGTTGTTGAGGTCGATGCGGTAATGACCGCGGATCTCCTCCATGGCGACTTCAAAGGGTACGGCCGACGGGTAGAGGGCGCCGGGCGCATGGGCGCCCCGTGTCAGCGTGCGGATCACGTCCGCCGCTGCGTATGTCTTGTCCGAAGTAATGTAAATATCGGCCACCGCATGGTCGCCGAGCTTGTGGCCGGGCGTAGTGGCGGGGACGAGCTCCTTCAACGTATTCCCCAACCGTTCTTTCCTGAGCCGCTTCAACAGTCCGGCAATCTGGCTGTCGGTCGCCTGTTGCGGCACGACAAGACTGATGGCATTCATGTCCGAGACGATCGCGTGGACCTTGAACAGCACCGAGGCGGCTTCGGGATCTTCGACGATCAGTCCGGCCGGTCCTTCCATTCCCGTCGCTTGCTTATTTCTTGAACTCGGCACGATGAGGGCTACGAAAAGCCAGAGTCCAAAGAGCACACCGAACACCACCACGAGCGGGTGGACACCTGCTCGCTTGCCTTCTTCGTACGGGCCCTGATCGTCAGCCACGCTGGTGGTCCTCATGGGGCGCGCCGGTGGTGTATCGTTTGGCCTCCTCCCACAGTTGATCCATTTCATGCCATGACAGGTCGCTGATGGTTCGACCCGACGCCTTTGCCCGGCCTTCGATAAAATGAAACCGGTCGACGAACCGGTTAGACGCTTGGCGTAGCGCGTCTTCGGGATTCACCTTGATGAAGCGAGACAGATTGACGAGAGAAAACAGGACGTCGCCGAACTCCGCTGCGATCTGATCTTGTCTTGGGGCGGGTGGGGAGAGATCCGTCTCGGTAGATGTCGGCGCGCGCAGCGCCAGACGAAGCTCCCTGATTTCTTCTTCGATTTTGCAGAGCACCTGATCGAACCCGGTCGCGTCGTGTGTCCAGTCGAAGCCGACCCTCGACGCACGCGCTTGAATCTGGTAGGCGCGCAAGAGTGCGGGGAGCGTGGTAGGGACTCCGTCCAGCACAGATTCCTGCCGGCCTGCCGCCTGGCGTTCGGCCCGCTTGATGTCTTCCCATTTGGCCACCACTTGATCGGCATTGGTGGGTGTCGTATCCGATGTCCCGTTGCCGAAGACGTGCGGGTGCCGTCGGACCAGTTTGTCGGCAAGGGCCTCGAGCACGTCGTCGATCGAAAAGTGTCCGGCCTCGCTCGCGATTTGGCTGTGAAAGAGAACTTGTAAGAGCACATCGCCCAATTCCTCTGGGAGTTTGGCTCGATCGGCGTGGTCGATAGATTCTAAGACTTCGTACGTCTCTTCAAGCAGATAGGGCTTCAGCGACTCATGGGTCTGCTTCCGGTCCCAGGGGCAGCCGTTCGGCGCCCGAAGGGCAGCCATGAGGTCAACGAGCTTGTGGAATCGTTCAGACATCGAGGAGGTCTCTTCGAAAAAACCAAGCGCTATTATACCCAGGTTGTCGGGCTCGCAGGCAAGCACCCTGTCTTGCGTGCCACGAGGAGCCTGTCCGACATTGCGGTTCGTGACGAGGCGAACGAGGTGCGGCCGGATGCGAGGCCGCAGGCGCGAAAAGAAGTGTATTCGCGGGAATACATTGAGGATGTTTTCGTGCCGAGAACGACGCAGATGGCCGTAGATCGTTCGCCGTAGTAGTAACGCCAATGTTGTACAGGCTCCAAGGGCCTATGCTAGGTTACGGCGGCTCGATCAGCGCAGGAGAAGGGCGGATGGCGGCTGACTCAGAAGAAGGATTTGTCATTCGCGATAGACGAGGCGGAGGGAGTTCCGACCGTCCTGCTCCATCAACGCCTACCGGCTCGACGCCGCAGAGCGGTGTGAAGTCGGCGCCGGCCGAGCCGCCTCAAGGATCCGGCATTCCCGTCACGTTTGCCTCGTTCGTGATTTCTCTCGGCAGTTGCTCCCTCATGC
>JBKJWE010000071.1:0-10108 GCA_046717045.1 Nitrospiraceae bacterium
GCGCATAGGTGTAATGCGCGCCGACCGTATGGAGCACGAGAAACGACGTGATGAGCACATAGGACCAGAGAGAGAGTTCGAAACGCCGGCGGGTTGCCATTAACAAGGCGATCAGGGCGACGACGAGAACATTTTCCACAAACCAATCTCCACGATCGATCGGACCGATCGCCATCGCACTCCAGATACATGCATACCCCGCAAGCAATCCAATCAGGATCTGCCTTTTCCCGATCCGCACGGGGATAGCCGCCCATGTCCGGGCACTCTGGTTATAGGGCCGGGTCATCGATATTCCCCCTAGCTCGTCCCAAAGACCGTTCCACGGAGTGATTCCGTAGGATGAGAAGCACCGCCACCGTGGCGAGTGCCCCATACAAGGACGCCGCCATGTCGCGCTGCGCATCCCACACATCTCCTTGTGCGCCGAGATAGGTCAGTCCCAATTCGGGATGCAGACTGCGCGCCACCCCGTATTCGAAAATCTCCCACGCCGCGCTCAGCCCCAAGATGGTCATCACCGAGAAGTAGTGCACGCTGCCTCTGAGGCGCAGGTATGTGCGATAGACCTCTTCGATCGGCGGGATGAGCAGCGCGCCGAAACTGAAGTGCACGATCCGGTCGAAAGGGTTCCGCTCCAGGGCGAACATTTGCATGAGCCAATCGCCCAGGGGGGTGCGCGCATAGGTGTAGTGCGCGCCGACGAGATGCAGAGACAGAAAGAGGACGATCAGCACATAGGTTCCGGTGGACAGGGGAATGTAGCGATGAGTCGCCGCGAGTGCAACGACCGCGGCGAACGGGGGAATGCTGGCTAAGAAGGAAAATTCCGCATCGACGGGCGATTGCAGCATAGCGATGGCTAACAGGCAGAAGAGGCCCAACAACCACGCCAGTGTTCGGCTGTTCCGCCTGTCCACCGGCTGACTGTCACCCTCCGCCATGGAGCCCCATTTCCCTCGCCCTCGCGGACTTCTCACATTGGGGTGCGGGGCGGGGTGCTGGCCTCGTCAGTTGACAGGTCTCTGCAGGTCCGGAAGCGGCGCTTCCATCACCTTCACTGCTTCCCCGCGTTTGTTGATGCGGACGCTGATTCGTTGGCCTATCGACAGTCGTTGGAAGAGCTCCGGTTTGATCACCTTCACGTGCACCCCCCGCTCGACGTCCGTTTGTATGGTGGCATGCATATCGGTCCTATCGAACTCAGTCAGGACGCCCGTGACAACCTCCCCCTCCTCATCGGGGGCATCGGCCCCATGTGCCGGTACGATCATTGACAGGATGGCGACCAGACAGGCGCCTGCGAGACATGGGCTGAAAGGCATCGTGCGCATAGCAGACCCCCCGGTGAGATTGGTGTGTGAGGTAGGGATGTGATGCGTGCTTTAAGGGAAAAGAACTCAGTGCCGAGTGCTCAGTCCTGAGTCCTCACTCAGTGCTTCGATCAGGGTTCAACACTTCAGGACCCAGCACTCATCACGCACTCAGGACTTGGAGAGAAGACGATTCGCATTCTTTTGGCCGACGATCGAGCCGCAATTGTTCCAAGAACTGCTCCATGCATTGCGGACAATAGGTGTGGGTCAGCTTGTACGCATCTCGTGGAATGCGGTGGAGACGCAGAAAGGATCTCAGCGACATCCACTGCTCGAGACCGGAGCGAGTGGGCTCTTCCATCTTCTGTCGATCGTCCCTGACCTGTTGACAGACGCAACAACTCGGGACCCATACCATCTCTTCTACCATATTCATGTGCATGTTCCCTCCCTCGCCTGTCGGCAATCTGATTCTGATCGCTCCCTGGCCTCCCGCTTTATGACTAATTCTACCGTCATCTCTCATTTCAGTTCACTAGGGAAGCCCCTAGTTCTTGTGACTTTCCGGTATGGTGTGATAGAAGCTACGGGACCCTATCCAAACAATCTCATGAGGTGATGATGGTTGCGTCCTCCAGCGCTCCAAAGTTCTTGTTACAGGCCCGAATCAAGGAGTTTGCCATCCCGCCGATCACCGACGCGTTGGTCATCGGGAGGGAGGCCTCGATCGGCACCAATGCCCTCAAAAAGGCGCTGAATCTGCTCATTCCTGAGGATTTTGAACAGGTTACTATGAGCGATGAGATCGTCGCCGACGTGCTGATTAAATCGATTCTGCTCCGACGACTGACGAAAGACCGTCTGGTCACATTCGTCATCGGACAGATCAAACCATTCATGAGCGCGGCAGACATCCTGCATGTCCAATTGGATATGGAGATTTTGCTGACCGGAGAACTCGAGTGACCGGACTCACCGTTGAGGATGCCCTGACTCCAAACATCATCGCGGTCGGGGAAGAAATGCGTCCGCGCGATGTGGCCGGCGATCCACTGTGCGAGGTCTTTGCTGTTTTTAAAGAACTTCCCTCCTCGCTTGCGGCATTCCAACCCCCATTCCTCGGCTTAGTAGAGCCCAATAGGGTCGGACAGTACCCGCTCCGAATCTTCGCCGATCTCGTCTCCACTCGAAATACCTTCACGCTTGAACGCTCAACTCCGCTCGCCCACGTCGTGTCTCGATTTCAACACTTCAGCGACAACGCAGTAGCCGTCGTCGGGTCTGCGCACCACTTCGTTGGAGTCGTGACTCGCCGCAGCCTGATCGAAGCCGTCTGGGAACACGAGCGCAGGCGGTCCTCCGACGGCCTCATGCAGGCGGGCCTGACAACGTCGTCACCGGAACTTCTTCCCATTGAGGACACCGCGTCGTCTCAAACGCTCAGGCGCGCCGTCCAACGCTTGGCGACTGAATGGATTCTGAGCGAGAATCGAGAGCGGCAACATGCAGCGGGCGACATTCACGATCGACTGCGGCAGCTTCTCTTCGTGGCGCGATTGCATCTAAGTCAAGCGCAGCAACCATCGGTGGTAGGGCACGCTTCGGCCAGCCTCGGAATCGTGGATCACTTGCTGGAAGAATCGCTCGTCTATACCCGATCATTGATCGAAGAGTTGACTCCGGCTGGCTTGCGAACAGGAGAACTCGTTCGTGCTCTTGATCTGTTGGCGCTTGAGATGCGCCAGCGAGGGTATCAGGTTCAGATGGCGGCCTTTTCTTCGAATATCAGATTGTCCGAGCCCATAACCATTTTTCTGTACCGAGCCGCCCGTGGATTTCTCAGGCAGGCCGTAGGAGACGGCGTATCCTCGCTGATCACCGTATCCGTGGAAGGCGAACAAGCCCCAATCGTACGCGTGAGGGCGGCGATCAACGGAGAGACTCGGTCGTCCGAAGCCGAGGATACGCCGCTGCTCGGACAGACGATGACCATGAATTTGGCAGGAATTCAAGCTCGCGGCACGCTCTTAGGTATCGCTGTGAGTGTGGAATCTTCGCCCGGGCCGACAACTGCACTGGTGCTGGATGTTCCTCTGCCAGCGCCCTCCGATCTCCTCTGATTCCACGTCATTCTTCGACCCCGGCTCCGACCTTCAGCTCCCAGAATTACCCAACTATCGCACCCATCCGGTCTGCTTCACTCTGCTCGACGGCACGTGGCTCCGTGTTTCTACGTACCCATAAAACGCCTCAAAATCATCACCATATCTCTAGAAGCGTATCTCGCAGCCTGGCAAAGGACGGGGTGTTGTCAGGGGCTAGGGCAATCAACCGTTCAAACTAGGGTGGTAGCCAGGACGATATCGACGCCGGCGACAGTAGACTGCGCATGTGCACCGGGAACCGGCGATCTCACGCCAACCAATAACCATCACGAGGGGAGGTTCACATGGCGAGTTCAATGCGTACTCCGACAATGAAGGCCAACCAGCAGCATTCCACTCGGAATCACTGCCGGCGCTGCAGCGGACATATGGACTATGACATGTGCATCGATCTTGAGAGCGATAGCGGAAAGAGTACTTTCTGGGCTCTCCGTTGTCTTCAGTGCGGCGACCTGGTCGACGAAGTGATTCTGCGACACCGGTCCTTGTCGAATCCCGAAACCCTGAGTGTGGCCGCGGCCTGATCGGTGCTGGCCTGATTGCCTGCGATCGCAGGAGAACGCGATGTCGAGATGCAAATGTATTTTTTCACGAGTGTTTTTTCACGATAAGGAGTGCCCGTCATGAACAACGACGTTTCATTAACCACAAGACCTCACACCGCGGCATTGAGGCCGCTTGGCGGAATGTCCATGGCAGGCAAACGACCCGCGCCATTCAATCCCAAGACCTTTCTCGCACGAGCCGGCGACGGCACCATGACTTTGCAGTGCCAGAAACATCAGGTTCTCTTTGCCCAAGGGGACGCGGCCAATGCCGTATTCTATATCCTGGAAGGTCGGGTGAAGCTCACGGTCATTTCCCCGCAAGGCAAAGAAGCCGTGGTCGCGATGTTGGAACGCGGGGATTTCTTCGGGGAAGCTTGCCTCGCCGAGCAACCGGTATGCATGGCGACCGCCACCTGTCTGGACGCATCCGCGATCTTGCGCATCGACAGGGCAGCCATGAACCGCGTACTCCGTAACGAGCCGGCTTTCTCCGAGCTGTTCATGACTCATCTCGTGGCTCGCAATGTACGGATCCAAGAGGACCTGGTGGATCACCTCTTTAATCCTGCCGAGAAGCGGCTTGCGCGGACGCTGCTGCTGCTGGCCCACTGTGGGGAAGAAGGCCGCCCGGAAGCGGTCATTCCGAAAATCAGCCAGGAAACGCTGGCCGAAATGGTCGGGACCACCCGATCACGCGTGAGTTTTTTCATGAATCGGTTCAAGAAGCTTGGCTTCATCGAGTACAGCGCGGACTTGCGTGTGCACAAATCCCTCCTCGATGTCGTGCTCTCTGCCTAGCGTTGTCTCTCGACAACAGTTTGGGCGGGCGGGCCGGATGGTTTCATGAATAACTTCGACTGTTGCGGTCCACGCGCATGACTTCAGCACAGCTCTCAGATCGCCCGACCCTTCGCCGCGGCTGCGATCTCCGCATTAACTTCTCCTCCCACCAGAATGACCATGCCGCTCAAATACAACCAGAGTAGCAGCACGATGACTCCCCCGATCGATCCATACGCCACGTTATAGGAGCCGAAATTGCTCACGTATATTTTGAATCCCGCGGATATGAGCAGCCACATGCCTACGGCGAAGACGGACCCCGGGGTAACCCACCGCCAATCCTGTTCAATATCGGGGCAGACATAATAAATGACGGCCATCACGAACAGCATCAGGACGATGGCCAAAAACCACTGCATCAATTTCCACGAGATGGCCGCAAACGATCCCAGACCGAACCACTCCGTCACCCATTCGACGATCGTCCCCCCGTAGAGCACCAGGGCCGTGGAAAGTATGATGAACCCGGCCAATCCGATCGTCAGCACGATTCCTGTGAGCCGGACCTTCCAAAATGGGCGCGTCTCCGTGGCATCATACGCCGCATTCAACGCCTCCATGATGGCGGTCATCCCACTGGAAGAAGCCCAAAGTGCGCCGAGCAGCCCCAGCGAGATGAGCTCGCTGCCGCTTCCCTGAACCGCCTGGTCCAGGTACTTCTGAATGACGGAGAGCGCATCCCCCGGCAGTACGGTCTGTAAAGATCGCATCAGCCCGGACGTGGAGGTGTTCATGAGAAAGAGACCCATGAAGGCGGTGAGAAACAGGAGAGCCGGAAACAGGGCCAGCAACAAATAGTAGGCGAGTTGGGCGGCGCGTCCCACAATCTCATCTTCTTGAATCTCGTTCCACAAACGATGCGCCAGCTCGCCCCAGGTCAGCCCTCCCAACTGCCACGGATTCATCATCGGTTGGGTCTTGATCACGGATGCCTCGCGTGTGCTATCGCCGCCCACTATTCCCGCAACCGAAAGCCAGGCGTTTCTCATACCCCCGATGCCGTTGTTCGGTGGGGAGGGCCTCCGGACAAGCAGTTGGAGAAATCATTCGAGCAGAAGCTTCACTGGCAGACGACGACACGGCGGTCGGACGTATCGTCCGGCTCACGAAGTCGAGGGTGGCATCTGCGAGCACTCACAACGCGTACGAAGATGCGAGCATGCAGATCATGATGCGCGGCGATCGGAGCCTGTGTCTCGTTCGCGGAAGCTTCCGCTGATTAGCTGGGCCAGGGCGGGAACGGCTCGACGGACTGTCTCGCGGAGGAGGCCTCGTCCCAATCGAATGAGACCACTCCTCGCCACATCCAGTTCCTCTCGAAAGGCCTGCTCCAACTCTGCCCATATCGTCGGTTGATAAACCCGGCCTCGGCCAGCTCCTTCATTGTCCACCGCCTGTTCGGGGTAAAATGGATAGACCCCGGGTTTCTGGAGTTCGGACGATGGTGAACCGCTCGTCGGCATGACGGCCGCACCCTTCGCACCGGGTGGGTAGTAGGGCATCACTCCTGTCGTGATTCTCCAGCCGCGTCGGTAGAGGGCTCCGACCGTATAGCCGAGCACGAGCGCCCCGCCTACGAATCCCCACGGGTGGCGCGCGGCCTGCACGCTGGGATCGAAGACTTCCTTGGTCATCTGCATCGTATCCCGCATCGTCGTCGTGGTCTTATCCGCGACCTGAGTCATCACCGTCCTGGCATGTTGCATCGTGATTCCGACATGTTGCTCGATCGTTCCAAGCTTTTCTGCAATCGCCACTCTGGTCCGAACGATATCCTTGATGTCTTGGGCAATGCGGTCCGCAACTGTGTCCATGGTGTCCCTTTCTTGGCTCATCCACGCTCTTCTAGGGGAGCGTGAATCGCGAAGCTGCTGATCCCTTTTCGCCCAATTCTCCGGAAAGTTTGCGTGTTACCGATGCCGAGATCGAGAGAGCAGATAGCCCACCGAGAGCCCGATCAAGAGCGCCTGAAAGGGATAGCGACGGATGATCGTCTCCATATCATCAATCATCCCCGTCATGCCGCGTTCACTCAGGTAATCCGTGGAGGCTTCGATCCCCCCTGCGACCGACTCCATCGCCGCGCCGGCGGTCTTCTTGGTACGGCGCAACGTATCTTGGACGGCCTGCGCCGCCGAGTCCATGCTCTGACCGATGGATCCGGCCAATTCCTCGGCCCGTTCGGTCACTCCCGCCGCCGCCTCTCCGATAAAGTCTCTGCCTGGTTCCAGTGGGTATTCTTTTTTTGGCGCCATCTCAGCCTCCTCGTTCACCCCGATGCGTTTATCTCTTCAGTTGCCCGCTCTGCCGGAAAGGACTGCCCGCGTGCTGCAGGCTGTCTCCCCCGTGTTAAACACCACGGGCACCCCGCAGAGCCATAACTCTTTGTGTTCCAAACTGTGACGTCGTTGTAGCACTTGTCTGGTCAGCGGCTCCCAATCCAGGTCCGCCTTCTCGGCTTGGGGGAATATCTTCTCCTCCTCTTCCAGCATATGTCGCTTCACATGTTCGCTCAGGACGGTAAATTTGGCGTCATACCGCGCGTCCCACGGACTCATGGTTTTGAGCTCTTTGATCAGCAAGTGAATCACATGATGTTCCTCGAGGGCCTCGTCCATCACATACTGATCGCCCAGTCGTTCCCGCCAAGCAGGGTAAATTAACTCCTCCTCAAGCGTGGCGTGAATCTCCAAGGCTGCGAGCGTCTCCGTCACGATGCTCCGTTTCTCGTTTGTATTCGTCGTTTCATGAAACTGATCGAACAGCTGTTTCAGCTTCTGATGATCTTCGCGAAGCATCAACGTGACGATGGTCACCGGGGCATCGATCCTTTCTGCGTGATTCGCCATAGGTCCTCCTCATGTCCCGTTCGAACTCGATGATCGCCGCAACATTCTTCATGCGGAGCCTCGCATGAATCCACACGATTGGCCACTAGGAATTCCCCGAGTTTTTCTCAAACTTCGCAACTCGTCACGCGGCGCGAACTCGTCCCGTCAATCTTCATCGATCAACCGACTGGCGTATGAACACAAGCGGCTTCTTGTTCCACGAATGACGCATTCCGGTAGCCGAGAGACGAACGATGATTCACGGACTGAGCGCCTTCACAACGCCTTGCCGGGCACTTCATGCGCGGTGCTTAGATCGTCGCGGAACTCGTCCTGCTGATACTGCTCCCGGTAGATTGCAAACGTTTCGAGAACGACGGCGAGCAGAATGGGGCCGAGAAACAACCCGAGAAATCCGAAGTAGGCGAGACCGCCGAACGATGCAAAGAACAGAAGAAGCACCGGGAGATGAGCCTGCCCGCCGACAAGGAGAGGCTGCAGCAGGTTATCCATCAGGCCGACCAAGCCCACACCTATGACTATCAGGATGACCCCTTTGGCCACTGCGCCGCTGAAAAACAGATAGAGTGCGATCGGCACCCAAACAATTGCCGTACCGCCGACGGGCAGCATGGAAAGCAGTCCGGACAAGGCCCCCAGAAATACCGAAAAGGGGATCCCCAATAGGAAGTACACGAAGCCGGCCGTTGCGCCCTGGGCACAGGCGGTCAATAGCGTGCCCAAGACGACAGCTTTGATCGTGGTGTTGAGTCGGTCGAGAATCTTTGCCTTGTGTTCCTCCTCGAGGGGAATTGCCCGGGAGATCGTGTCGTACATCCGCGGCCCGTCGCGGAATACGAAGAACAACGTGAAAAGCATGACGAGGAAGTCCGTCGCGAGCAGGAACGCATTTTTGGCAAGATCTACCCCTTGCGACAGAAGAAAGGCGCTGATGTCTTTCCCGCCTTCCAGAAGAGAGGCTTCGACCTGTCCGCTGCCGGCCACAATGACACGGCCTATTGTTTCTTGGCTCAGCGCTCCGACCACGGGTATCTTGGCGAACGATCCGCCGAGATCCTTCAAATGTCCTCCCTTCAACCATTCCGAGGCATGCCCATAGGCCTCCACGCCTTGCTGGGCGGCAAGAATGATGGCGTGTACGGCAGGAACCACCGCCGTGATGAGCAATCCCACGGTCATGATCCCAGCGGCGAGGTTTTCGCGATGCCCCACGGCTACTAATAATCGCACGTACAGCGGATACGACGCGGCGGCAAGAATCACGGCCCAAAGGATCGGTGAGAGGAACGGGCGGAAGACGAGTACCAGTTGCCAGAGAAGCAGGAGAAACACCAGCAGAAAACTGAAGGTAAACAGCTGTCGTCGAGTCATTGGGTTCACCGGGTTCACCGCGGGCAGGACGGGCGGAGAGCGGCTCTCGAGTTCGTCAGAATCCTGTGGCACGCCCGAGTTTTATGTATACTGTTTGCGAAACAATTCCGCGATCCACCTGACGTCGTCCACAAGAGTCCGGATGGTTTGTACAGGCAAGATCCGGACTGATTTTGCGACTCCCGACCCCGCCGCCACGAGCCCCCACGCTCCGCCCAGGAACAGGACACTCACTATTGCGGCGCAGGCCCAGGCAGGCAAGCCCGTATACTCGAAGAGGATTAGCGCACACGTTGCGGCAGTCAGGAACAATCCGACAACCGCCAGCACCACAGCAATCCCGAACCATAAAACTGCCTTGAGGATTTTGCCGGTTTCATACTCCACCTCATGTCGCGCAAGCGCTAATTCCTGTCGCACGAGCGTGCGGACGTCTCGGAAGAGTCCCACTACCACTGTTTCCACCCAGGATCGCCCTGTGTCTTGTGCCTGTGACATGATTTTCTCGCGCCTGAGACGGGCCGACAAACGATGTCGCCGTCAGCGCCCCTCACCGCAGGTCTTAGGGATTACTCATTGACATGGATTGGATTTGGAGGTTGTTATTCACTTTCGTCACGCCGGCCACCTGCCGCGCAATGTCTGCCGCCCGCGTTTTCTCATCCATCGACTTCACCACGCCGTTCAACGTGACGACGCCACGTTCCGTATCGACATCGATGCGTGAAAAGTTCGACAGCTTTTCGTTCGTCAATTTTCCTTGAATCGAGGTGGTAATCGTGGCGTCGTCTATAGTTTGGCCCGCGGTTTTTCCGGTCATGGATTGACATGCCGACAGCATCAACAGACTCACTCCGAGCATGCCGACCATTATTGTGCGATACATAAGAACCTCCCTGCGTTACAAATGAACGTCGTGGATAGGCACGGTTGTCTGCCTGGCGCCTAGCGATGGTGCGCCGCCAATTCGTCCTTGGTTTCTCCGGCTGCTTTTTTTCCCGTTTCGGCTATTC
>JBKJWE010000072.1:0-6388 GCA_046717045.1 Nitrospiraceae bacterium
CGGATATTGTCCGCGGGGATCACCTCTTTGATTCTGACGGGCACCGCCCGACCGATGTCCTGCTTCAAGCTCTCACCCAGTCGGACAAACGCTTCGTCCGGTAAGTTCGGAGCGGCGCTCGGATCCGAGATATCGGACACCAGCACCAATCCCGCTTCGATCGGGCGTTGGTCCAGCTTGGTGAGGACATCGTCTCCTGCCAGATGTTCCGAAGATAAATAGTTGCCCATCCTATTCGGCGGAACGGCCGACGCACAGGCGACAAGAATTGCCGCCCCCAGAAGGAGACTTGTGGCTTTGAGCATCTCGTGCATCATCCACCTCCGGGCTGGCTGCTCATAACTATCGATCCCATTTCTCTCACCTTATACGTTCGCTCCCACAGGCCGGATCTGTCAAGAGTCGTGGGACCCTTTTCACTCTCACTTGCATTTCATGAACGACTTCGCTATGGTTCTCAGGTGTTTTGCCAATAATTTCAGTGTGTTATTCATCCAAGCTTGTGGATGCCTCATGCTCCCACACGATGTGCTAGATCCAATCGAGTTCTCCGTTGTGATTCCTGCATACAACGAAGCCTCTCGGATACTCCCTTATCTGCGAGCAATCACCTCATACATGCATGACCGGGGAAGTCTTTGCGAGGTCATCGTCATAGATGATGGCAGCACGGATCCTACCGCTTCGGTCGTCGCAAAGCTCGCGCGAGAAATCCCTGTGATTTATGTGATTCAACAACCCAGCCGCCGCGGGAAGGGAGCGGCAGTGCGACGGGGGATGCACGTCGCCAGCGGGCGCCTCTGCCTGTTCACCGATGCCGACGGTGCAACCCCCATACAAGAACTCGCACGGTTGGAGCAGGCCATCGATGAGGGAGCCGACCTGGCCATCGGCTCGCGAACCCTCGCCTCCCGTATGCCGGATTTTGCAGTCCATGCGCGCTGGTATAGAAGTATTCTCGGCTCTTTCTTCAATTCTGCAGTCCAGCGGAGGGGAATCAAAGGCATTGCCGATACGCAATGCGGCTTCAAGTTGTTCCGTAAGACTGTGGCCGAGGATCTCTTTGCTGTCTCATCGATCGACGGCTATGGATTCGACCTTGAGCTCTTGTATGTCGCGCAACAACGAGGCTACAAGATCGCCGAAGTCCCAGTAAACTGGTCGGACCAACCGGGATCGAAGGTCCGTGTCTTGAGAGATGGTTTCGCCATGCTGGGCGAGTTGAAGGCGATCAAGCACAATGAGGCCAAGGGCTATTATCGCACCTCAGGAATGGTTGACAATTTTCGAGTACTTTCCATGAAACCCATTCGTCTCCCTTCGTCATGAGTCACATGCCCTCGCTCTAGGTCATCTCCGTTCCCCCCGAATATAAATCGAGACTTTCCTATCGGCATAGACGCTCCGCCACGATGGCGCCTGCTTCAATGCCTCATCCAATAAGCTCTGATCCCGCACGATGGCCCAGTCAACCGAGTACTTGTCCAGAACAGATAGGCCAGACGGATTGAGCTGATTCAGCGTCACATAGTCCTGGAAAATTCTCCGATCGCCCTGGCGCCATGCGGGCATGCGCCCATCGATGAAAATTTTTTCTTCCGGCAGCCACCACAAGAAAAACCCTCCGTGTCCATAGTCGTTGTAGAGCCGGCTCCCAAGGCCATCCCGATGATCTCGCACCCATAGGACTGCCTCAATGGGATACGATGTCCTCTTGAAGTACTCCGCAGGCTTCACGCCGGAGAGGACGACGTGCTGAAGATGGCTGGGACCAAGCCAGACCAAGAATAGGCCTCCGGCCACCACCGCAACGAAAAGCCCCCGACGGACAGCCGTTGGGCCAAGCTTCAACTGACCCATGATCCCGGCGAACCCCGTGTGGAGTACCTCGGCGAGGAGCGGAAGACTTATGATGAGGAAGAAGGGAATGTTCCGCAAATGCCGGAGCGACAAGATCAAGAAGACGGACACCACAAGCCATCTGACCGGTTCAATCCGCCGATACCATAACGCCGTCATAATTCCCAACCCAGCCACGTAGATCGCATAGCTGCGGCCGGCAAGGGTCCCAAGTGAAGGGGGCTGCCACTCTTGCAAGGTGTCGAGCATGAATCGATCCGATAGCGAATCGGCAATTTCACCATAGAGACGCCAGCCATAGGGGTTAAGCAACGTCACCATCGCCGCGACGCCGAGTATCGTGGCTAACCGCAAGAGATCGGGCCTAGAACGAATTGGTTCATCCCAGCGATGGGCAATTGTGGGCCAGCGCCTGTGAACCAGTCTCACCAGCGCGGAACCAAACACCACAAGTATTCCCAAAAATAGACCGGCAGAAAATCCTCCGTGGAGATTGGCCCAGATCAAAAACATTGGGGGAAGGATCCACAAAACGGAGGACTCACCCCGCTGACGCCTTTCCAAGATGATCATCAAGAGCCCCAACCCCAACAAGGTGACCATCTGGGTTCTCGCGCCAAGAAAAGGGAGCGCCACCCAGAGCGACAGCACGCAAGCCAGCAGTCTATACACCCAAGAGCATCGACCGCATGAACTGGCGGAGATCCATGCCGCCATCGTCACCGCACCGAAGAACAGGATGACTCCTAACCCGCCGAAGAGGGTATCAAGCCATCCGATGATCAAGTCGGTGAACCACGCATGCTCCACCCAGGGCCAATCCGGCATCGTATGAGAATAGGGGTCTAGGGGCGGCAATCGCCAACCTTGCTTGAGCAGATCCAGGCCGGTCCGCAGATGCCACCCGAAATCAGGTTCAGTCAACGGCTGCAACACGAAATTCACCATGGTCAGAAAGAGCAGCGCTTCGAGGGCTGGAAATCGTGTGACCTGAGAACCTTGTCGAGCGGGTATTGATCCACGATCACTCATGATTGGGACTCATCACTCAGTCCTCAGCACTCACAACCCAGTCCTATTAATGGATCGTCCGACAAGCAAATTCCCGAGCACGAGCCACTCGACCTCCGTGCGCAAGAAGGACGAGACCGCTTCGCGCGGCGTACAGACGATCGGCTCATCGACGTTGAACGACGTATTGAGCAACACAGGTACCCCCGTTTTCCGAGCGAACGCTTCAAGCAACAGACGATAGCGTGGATTGGACGCCTTATCGACCGTCTGAACACGTGCCGACCCGTCGACATGGACCACGGCGGGGATCAATGGTTGCGCAGCAGGCCGGACCGGCGCCGTCAGCAACATGAACGGCGACGGAGCCGGCAGATCGAAATATTCCACTGCCCGCTCTTCAAGCACCGAAGGGGCAAAGGGACGAAAAAGTTCTCGGCGCTTCACTTTCGCATTGATCAGTTCCCTCACATCGGCGCGGCGAGGATCGGCCAAGAGGCTGCGTTGCCCTAATGCCCGCGGCCCCCACTCCATGCGACCTTGAAACCAGCAGACGAGCCGACCCTGTGCCAGTTCGCTCGCGACACGCTCGTAGAGCTGTGCCTCCGGAAGCGCGTGACCCTGCAAGTCCGCTTCTTCAAGCGCCTGCCGGCAGGCTTCTTCGGAGTATTCCGGCCCCCATGCAGCGGAACGCATCACCATCCGCTCCGTCAACGCCCCGCGTCGTTGAGTGAGCCATAACGCAGCCCCGAGCGCGGCGCCGGCATCGCCTGCCGCCGGGGGAATATAGATCTCACTGAATCCTGCCTCGCGCCAGAGACGGCTATTCGCCACGCAATTATAGGCCACCCCGCCGGCGAGGCAGAGCCGGTTGAGACCCGTTACCTTGTGCAGATGACGCGCCACGTGTAGCAGCGTATCTTCCAGCGCCAGCTGCGCGCTGGCGGCTACGTCTCGATGCCGTTGCGTGATCTCGTCTTCCGGTCGTCGCGGGAGTCCCAGCAGATCGGTCAAAGCAGAACTGAATATCCTCTGTCTCGCTAAATGGAAATCGAGCACGCCTGTATTCAACTCAAAGCCTCCGTCGGGAAGAAAACGGAGGATGTGCTCGCGGATAATCCGCTCGAATCGAGGCTCACCATAGGCCGCCAGGCCCATCACAACATACTCATCGTGATCCGGCTTGAACCCAAGGTAGGCCGTGACGGCGGCGTAGAATTGCCCCAAGGAATGCGGGAGCGGGATACGGCTTAACACATCGAGGTGCTGACCCTCTGCCCGAGCGAGCATAGTCGTATGCGCTTCCGAGGCGCCGTCCATGACGAGGACCGCGGCTCGATCGAATGGCGAGACGAGAACCGTGCTGGCCGCATGACACAGATGATGGTCCAAGAACGTCGGCTTCGGACACCGAGTGCCGTCGATCAGGTGAGAGAGGTACGCGCGGAGAAAGGCCAACTCTTTCCACTCTTGACCCAACCGCTCGACACTTCGAACGCCTTTCACCCAACAGAGTTGCGGCGAGTGGACCATCGATCCAAGGGCGAGACGTGCCCGCCGGCCGATCTGCCAATACTTCCAGGGCACTGCCACCGCATCGACATCGCGAAGCGTGATTCCGGCCGCGCTGAGACAATAGCGAATGGCGTGCACCGGCAAAGCCGTCACGTGCTTGACGCGGGCGAACCGCTCTTCTTCCACTGCCGCGATCACCCGGCCGTTCTCCACGATGGCAGCGGCGGCATCCCGCATGTTGGACAAACCCAGGGTCAGCATGAGGGGGAGAATAAACGTCCCCTCGCTCGCCTGCAAGGTGGGAACTGCAGTCGATTGCTTTCTGCCTCGGCTTTCCGGTACCGTGGTTTCTCAGACGTTACCGCTCGCCCCTCGCTCATCGGAGAGCAATGCATGAAGCAGATTTCTCGGTGTCTCAGCCGATTTCCCGTTTCAGTCATGGCATTCGTCTGCGTGGCACTGTCGGCGGGATGCGCCGAACGGTTAGACTTTCCGTTAATGGGTCCGACGCTCCCCTATGTGGCGCGATTGGAATTGGCCCCATCGGTCGCCGCTGCCAACCTCCAATATACGGACTCGTGTGGGCATATTCAGGAGATTCCTGTCGGTTCGATGCTGGAGGAAGCCTTGATCCAAGCGGCGCACCGAACATTTCAATCGGTTTCTGTCGGAACCTCGGGAACAAAGGAGCCGTCGACGGAGGTCGCCGTTCGCGTTGATCTCATCCGATACAAGCTGGGACTTAAACAGGACGGTGTTTACGATCGGGTTCCGGCAGATATGCAATTCATCGGTCTCGCCAAATTTCACGACCCAAGCGGGAAGCTCTTGCGGGAAGCGGACATCGAGGTCGATCGGAACGAGCGTCTGCGGATCGAACCGATCCAAAAAAACTGCAATTACATCATCGACCCTTTTTTGCGCGATTCGGTCGTTGAATTTGCGAGCAAGTTCATGCAGGAAGCGCGAGACGCATTCGGAGCGGGCGGTCAAACCGCGGTGGCGCGGCCTACAGGTGGAACCGGTGGCGCATCTCCTACTCCAATACTTGCTCAGCCCAGTACGGGCCAAGCACTCATTGGGACACAGTCCATGGTGTCTCCGTTGCGATTCAAGGCCACCGTGCTGGACGAGAATAGCAACCTCATCTTTGAAGGCGGAGAACGTATTCGCGTGCGGGTCGATCTGGTGAATAGCGGCGAACAGGATCTGCAAGGTGTCACCGCTTCGTTGAGCGGTACGCCGTCCGTACTGACACAGTTTCCCACCGCGACCCTTTCGGTCGGACGGCTCATGGCCGGGCAGTCCCGTTCGATCGAATTCGTCGCCACGCTCCCGCCGTCTGTGCGGAGCCAGAAGGCCGAGCTACAAGTTACACTGACCGATCCCTTCGCCGCGGCTCCCCTACCCCCCCAAACGCTACCGCTGACTATTCAACCTACCGGGATGAAGACGGACGACGTCGACCGCATCCCGGCCATCGCTCCTGGATTCAAGCGTCCCAATACCTACTTGGTCTCGATCGGGATCGGTTCGTATCGCGATCAGCAGACCCCTACCGCTAAATTCGCCTCGCTGGACGCGGAGATGGTCGCTACGTACTTTCAGGCGCTCGGTGGGCTGCCTGCTGCAAACGTCCGCTTGCTCCAAGATTGGAAGGCTCTGCGTCCGGACATCGACGAGGCGTTGTTAGACTGGCTCCCTCCTCATATGAACAAGGAGGCGGTCGTCATCGTGTATTTCTCCGGCCTCGCCACGGTCTCCGCAACCGGAGAAACCTTCTTGGTCCCCTATGATGGAACAGCCACGGCTACCTCACGCGCCTATCCGCTCAAAGATCTCGAAGCCGCACTTGGAAGGCTCAAGGTGAAACAGACCGTTTTCCTGTTCGATGGGATCGTCTCTCGAGTCGGATTAGACAATCGAGCCAAGGCGGTCGTTCCGCAGTGGAACCAACCAGGCAGTTCCACCATGCACGTCATCGGCACCAGCGGGATCGGAA
>JBKJWE010000073.1:0-8672 GCA_046717045.1 Nitrospiraceae bacterium
TGCTCCGCCCGCACGTCATCGAGCTGGCGGCCGGCGCTGGCAGAAGGATCGACCTTCGCCAGCATCGTCCCGCTCCCGATCCGTTCTTCAGAGGGATTCTTGTCGAGCCCGCGCAGGCCTCCGCTGCTGCTCCCTTGCATGCTGGTATCGGGAAAGTTCCCCACACCTGACTTCGAACTCTCCGAACCTCCGCCACTTCCGGCACTTCCGGCACTTCCGTCCTTCGCCGCCCCCTGCTGGGAGGCTTGGGTATCGCCACCCGACTGCAGAGTTTTCTTCGAACAGCCCGGCAAGCTTGCAAACAACGCACCAACCATCAGCGCCACCCCAAAGGTGCACAGTGTCTTCGTCATGGGTCTCACTCCTCTCGATAGATAGGTCATAGGTTGTTCACGCACCAACGAGGGCTGCACCGATCTCACCGTCCGCTCATGATGCCGGCGACCAGGTCGGCGCGCTATTATGAGAGCCTTCGAAGGTCAATCGTTCGAGGTCCTTCCCGTCTGCATTGATCATATAGATGTGACTCTTCCCATCGGCTGTCGAACTAAAAACGAGATGTCGCCCATCCGGAGACCAAGACGGGGAATCATCGACGCCGGGTCCCGCCGTGATCTGCATCTTTTTTTGGCCATCCGGGCTGATCACACAGAGTTTATACTCTTTCCGCGCCGTCCGACAGACATAGGCGATCCAATTGCCGCGTGGGGACCAGGCAGGGGCGGCATTGTAATCACCCTCAAACGTCAACCGGCGCACATTCGAACCATCGGCGCTCATCAGGAATACTTGCGGTCCGCCGCCACGATCAGACACGAACGCGACTTCCCGCCCCGTCGGGGACCAGGTGGGAGACAGGTCGCCGGAAGGATTTGTGGTCAATCGTTGGACGGCTTTGGTCCGCGTGTCGAGCCGGTAGACTTCTGAATTCCCCTCATGGCTCGACGCAAAAGCCAGAAAATTCCCGTCCGGAGAGAGCGCGGGCGTAATGTTCAATCCACCCAGCGAGATCAATGTCCAGCGCTTGCCCGTCGCCAGCTCGATCATGTCGATGTCTTGAGTATTGCGATTGCGGTAGGCCGTGAACACGAGAAACCGACGATCCGGAGACCAGCGCGGCATCAAGTTCAGAAATCCATCTGCCGTGAGTTGCCGCGCGTCGTAGCCGTCGTAATCCATCACGAACAGCTCGCGCGCCGAACCCTGTTCGGACACGTAGGCGATTTTCGTCCGCGCAATGCCCGGCTCTCCTGTGTACCGAAAGACCAACTCGTCGGCAAATCGATGCGCCATGAGCCGAACCACCGATGGAGAACCGGCGTAGCGTTTTCCCCCGACCACTTCATCGCTTCCGCTGTCGTACACGAAGCCTTCCATGTTGATGTCGGCATCCTTGTCCGCTTCCTTGAGCTTTGCTTTTCCCCAGACAAGAACCGACACGCCCTGTTCCGCCGCTTGCTTAAACGTCGCTTTGGAGCCGTTCTCCATCCCGTTCCCGATGTCGTGGGCCTTAATTCCGAGGCTCGGCAAATCGACGAGATCGAAGACGAGCGAACGCTTCACATCCTTTTTCAAGACTTCCTCGATGCGCCCGCCCAGCTTGATCTTCTCCTCCGGCCCTCCACCATTCTGAATGCCGACGACGCCGAGAGAAATCTTTTGAAAATCGGGTCGCGTCGCTTCGAGAAACACATCGGTTGCGCCAGATTCGAGAATCCCGACGGCCCCTGCGATCACCAGAAGCCCACCGAACGTTGCCCCGAGGAATGTGAACTGTGTCATCCCGCTGCTTCTCCTACGCGAAACACCATTTCAACGTCCTTATACCCGTCCGTCATCTCGGCTGGAAATGGCGGCAGGACGCGAGGCTTCAGGACGGCCCGTCGACCAGCCATGTCATAATAGTCGTTGCCGGACGTTCGCTGCACGGCCACATCCTTGATCACGCCGTCCCGCTGGAGCCGGAACTTCACCACGACCGTATAGACCTGACCCGACATGTCGATCGGCGGCGGTTCCCACTGGCTGCTGATGATCGACTGCACCCGGGCCCAATACGGATTGGTTCCCGCCGTGCCGGAAATCTTCAATGTCGTGTCCGGCGTTTTCACCGGCGACACTTTCGCCTCTTGCTGAGGCGTCGGCTTGGCCGCGTCGACCGGCTTGATCTCCTTCGGAATCTCCAACTTCGCTGCTGGCTGAAACTGCTTAATCTTCTTCAGCTCTTCATCCAACTCCCGATTGAGGTCCTCCGTCAAGGCCGCACGTGGTGGAGCCTTCTTCACAGGCTCCGGCGTGACGTCCGGCACGAGTGGGAGATCGGGCACCTTGATCTTGGCCGCCGGCTGCGGCTGCGCGATTGACTTTGCCGGACTCAACTCCCCGAAATGCGGGGCATCGGGCGGCAACTCCAAATCGCGCAAGATATCACGCTTCACCGTACTGACCGGCGGCGCAACAGGTCGCACCGGGCTCGGCGCCTCCGTCTTCACAGGCGGCGCCGGCTTGGACTCCGGCGCCTTCGCCGGCTGAATCGGCTTCGAGGGCTCCGCCGCCTTTACGGTCGGGGGCGTCGGCAGGCTGACCAAAGAGACTTCGACCGCCGTCAGCGGCCGCTCGCCATGGTGTGGCAGCCGCAACCCCATTACGATCAACAACACAACGAGATGAAGCCCGAACGACAGCGCCAGCGTCCGCTTCATGCGGGCGAAGAATCGCGACTGTTCGTCGTGATCGAACCAGAGGACCGATTGGACAGCTGCATGGGACGCCATGTCACCCACACCGTAGCAACTGGATGTGTCAACTTTTCCGAGGCGCCGGACGCGATACTTGAGGCGCACTGAGTCGTTCGGCGCCGACCGGTTCTGTCACCATGCCGATCTTCTCGATCCCGGCCTTCTTCACCCCATCCATCACTTGGACGACGATCCCGTAGGGCACGTCACGGTCGGCTCGGAGATACAGCGACACGTCGGCATGCTCGTGCTTCAAAATCTTCAACTTTTGTTCCAACTGCGCGACCCCGACGAGGTCCTTGTCCAAATATAGTCGTTGATCCTTCTCGATCGTCAACACCGTGCGCATCTCGGGCTTAATCGTGTTCGTCGCCGATTTGGGCAAATTGATATCCATGCCGCGATACAGCATCGGCGCCGTGACCATGAAGATCACGAGTAACACCAGCACGACATCGACCAAGGGAATGACGTTGATTTCTGCGAGAAAACGACGGTGCCTGGACTCGAAGGTCATCCTTGCACTCCGACAGGAACCGGTTTCGCTTTTGGACTGGGAACGGAGGTCGGAAGCGAGGCCAGCAGCTCGACGGTGACCGCGTCCATCCGAAAGGCCGTGCGGCGAATTCTCGTGAGAAAATAATTGTAGGCGATCACAGCGGGAATGGCCGCGAACAATCCCGCCGCCGTGGCAACCAACGCTTCGGCCACGCCGGGAGCGACGGCGGAAATGCTCGCGGTCCCCTGCGCGCCGATTTCGCGAAACGCGTCGATGATGCCCATGACTGTTCCTAAGAGGCCGATGAATGGCGTGATGTTTCCCGTGGTCGCCAAGAACGGAAGATAGGCCTCAAGCTGCGCAAGCTGGCTTTGCCCGACATGGGAGGCCGTTCGGTCCACAACCTGCCGATCGACGGAACCCTGGACGGCGGTACCACGCCCCGCCCCCATCCGCTCCATCACGCTTTCAAACACAATCGCGCTCGGACTCCCTGACGTACGCCGAGAGGCTCGATACAATTCGTCAAGATCTCTCGACTTGGACAACAGAGCCATAAACCGCTGATCTTCCCGGTCGGCGACACGAAAGGCGCGCCACTTGAAAAAGATCACGGCCCATGAAATGACCGAAAAAATGAATAACAGGAAGAGCACGATCTTGGAGACGAGACCTAACGAACTAACCAATCCCATGGCGCCGAATTGAAACATGGGCCTACGACCTTTCCTCGTTATGAGCGTGATTCACGCCGCTGCGTACGGAATCTGACGGCACATCCGGGAGAACAGAAGAAAAAACAAAGGGCGAACCCTCTTTGAAGTTCCCGGCTGCGCGTCCATCGCCCGCGCCAGAGATATCCGAACAGTAAAATGGCGGGGCCGACGGGATTTGAACCCGCGACCTCCAGATTGACAATCTGGCGTCCTAACCAGGCTGAACGACGGCCCCTCGTGACTCTACGTATAGCGGAAGATCGAAACGACAAGACTATATCTAGTGGGTGGTCTCGTCTAAATTCAATATGTTTGTCTTTTTTCTATTCCGCTTGCCCAGAACCAGCATTTTCGCTGGTAGGCGGAACAGGGATCGAACCTGTGACCTCTGCCTTGTAAGGGCAGCGCTCTCCCAACTGAGCTATCCGCCCGATTTTCTTAGCAACCTTGCCGATGCTACCAAGTCCACCTGCCCTTGTCAACCGAATCTCGCACTCTTCTTGCAGATTTTTGAACAGCCTGACCTCTGCCCCATCACCTCACAATTTTCCCAACACGTCACGATCGTCCATCCCTCTTCCGCCGACCCGTCCGGGGAAAATATCGTTCGTGGACCTGTTTCAGTCGCTCCCGCTCGACGTGGGTATAAATTTGCGTCGTGGCGATCGTCGCATGCCCCAACATCGCCTGCACGGACCGGAGATCCGCGCCGCCTTCGAGCAAATGCGTTGCAAAGGAGTGTCGTAAGACGTGAGGGAAAATGGCGCGAGTCAGCCCGGCTCGCTGCGCCCGCCGACGCAACAATTTCCAGAACGCCTGCCTGGTGAGCGCGGTACCGCGCCTCGTCACAAAGACAAACCGCGAGGTCCGACGTTTCAATATTTGCGACCGCGCCTCGTCCAGATACTGGCCCAACACACGGTTCGCCACCTCGCCCATCGGCACAAGGCGCTGCTTGCTGCCTTTCCCGGTCACGCGAAGATAGCCGACCTCCCGATTGAGGTGCGTCAATTCCATCATGATCAATTCCGAAACGCGCAGCCCCGTCGCATAGAGCAGCTCCACCATGGCGCGATCCCGAAGGTCTTCGCTCGTCGGCAACATCGGCAAATCCAGCAACGCCGTCACCTCGGCCTGGGACAAGGTTTTTGGCAGTCGCACACTGCGCCGAACCGAAACCATCCCGACGCTCGGATTCTCTTCGATAATGCGTTCCTGTCGAAGAAATCGAAGCCACCCGCGCACCGCCGAGAGGCAACGGGCCGAAGACGCATGGGACAGCTGCGCGTCTTTCAACGAACGAAGAAACCCCGTCAACGTGGACGGTGTGACCCGCTGAAGCGGGACGGTTCCGCTCCGAGCAAGATACAATTGAAATTTGAGTAAGTCACGTCGATAGGCCTCCAGCGTATTGACGGACAACCCTCCTTCCACCCGAAGGTGACTCAAGTACCGTTCCGCTAACGGCTCCAGGATCATGCGCGCGATGATAGCCAATCGGTTTCATGAACACAACGCACGCCAGCCGCCTGCTGTGCCTTGACACCCCGTAGGGATTCCGATAGTACTCACCTTTCAGACGACCACGTCGTCGCATTACCTAGGAGCTCATGGCCCGCCCGTCCTGTTCCTCAGCCGGCATCCACCGCCTGCATATTGGGCTCATCTTCCTTGTCGCCACCCTGTGCTCGCTGGACGGATTTCTACTGCCGACTGGCAACGGAAGTTCCGTCTCCGCGCAATCAGACAAAGCTGGGCCGGCCACGCACCCGACCCTGAATCAAGCCAAGCGATTGATCGACGCCGGCCAAGCCGAAGAAGCCATTACGTTACTGCGTCGTTTTCTCGTTACATCACCAAAACCGGATCTGCTCGACGACACGTATCTCTTGCTCGGGGCAGCCCTCCATGGCGCCCAGCAAAATGCCGAAGCGTTGAAATTTCTCCAACAACTCCAAACCGACTTTCCCTCTTCGGAGATTCGCGAACGCGGGAAACTCTTAGAGGCCAAAGTCCATGCGGCTATGGGCAATCTCGACCTCGCTCTTCCGATCCTGACAGGGCTCCGCAATCTTTCCAAAGACGGCACGATCAAGCGCGACGCCTTGCGTCTCAGCGGCGACTTCTATGTGCAAAAGAAGGACTACACACGGGGCATCCAAGCCTGGCTCGACGAAATGGCCATCGGACCGGATGATCAAGCCGAAGAGATCTACAGCCGTATTCGCGACTTGCTTGTTACCCAACTCGATAAGAAATCGCTCGACCGTGTCCGAGAGACGTATCCGCACGGCTTTCCCGGCGATCTCGCCGCGCTTCGCCTCATCGATCTCTACGTCGGACGTGGCGAAGAACACCAGGCCATCCGCCAAATCCAGCAATTTCTGACCAACTTTCCCACACACGCTCAGGCGACCAAAGTGTCGGAGCTGCTCGCCGCACTTCAAGCGAAGCAGAAATCGAATCAGTATATGATTGCGGCAGTTATACCACTCTCCGGGAAATTAGCCCCCTTCGCCAACGACGTCATCAGCGGCATCCAGCTCGCGGTGGAAACGAACAAGGACCGAGCGGGAAATCCGTCCATCGGTCTGATCGTCAAGGATCTCGAATCTGATCGTGGCTCGTTTCTCGACGATTTTTCGGCCCTGTTGAACAACGACCGTCCAATGGCCGTCATCGGCCCCCTTCTGTCGAAAAATCTGCCGGTCATGGCCGAATTGGCCGAGCGCGCACACATTCCACTTATTACCCCAACCGCGACGCTGCCGAATGTCCGGCGGTTAGGCAACTCCGTCTTCAGCACGGCGTTGACCTATCAGTCTCAAGCCAAGCGGATTGCTTCCTACGCCGTCGGCGAACAGGGCTTCCGCCGTTTCTGCATTCTGCATCCGGATACGAACTATGGGCGTGAGCTAGCCCGCCTCTTTGCCCAGGAAGTCCGCCAGCGCGACGGAGAAATTATCGCGATCGAATCCTATAAAGAGGGCGATGCCGATGTCAGTGCTCAGCTCAAGCGCTTGAAAGTGGAGGATCTCAAGAAGTACGGGCTGGCGGTACCGGTCGATCCGACTAAGATGACCGGCAAGATGACGAAACTGGACAAGAAGGTTCTCTACACTCCGGGGTTCGATGCGATTTTCATCCCGGGCCGCGCCGCCGACGCCGGACTGATCACCGCGCAACTGAATTTTCACGACATGAAAGTCCCCTTCTTGGGGGCGAATGGATGGAACTCTCCGGACTTTGCGCGTACCGCGGATTCTTCGATCGATGGCGCCGTGTTTGTCGACGGATTTTTTCTGGACAGCCTGTTCCCGGCCATGCAGGATTTCGTCGATCGTTATAAGAAACGCTATCAGGCCAACCCGACTTTGTTTTCTATGCAGGGCTACGATGCCGCCAGGCTGGTGATCGAAGCGGTCAGAAAAGGCGCGACGTCAGGCGACGGGGTGCGTGACATGCTGCTGACCCAACAAGATCTCCCGACATTGGGAGGGCCTGCGGCGTTTGGTCCGGACGGAACCTTGAATCGGCGGCTCTTCCTCATTCAGATTAAGCGAGGACGCTTCACCCAGGTAGATTGAAACGTGGCCGGATGAACTCCTTACCCCAGATTCTCCATACCATTTCGTACATGGCGCTACCGCTATTGCTTGCCATGGTTCTGCATGAGTATGCCCATGGCTGGGTGGCTTTTCGTTGTGGCGATCCGACGGCCAAGCTGCAAGGCCGATTGACAATGAATCCCCTCGCGCATATCGATCCGTTCGGCACGATTGTCTTGCCGCTCATCTGCCTGGCCACGCCCGGCGGATTCTTTCTCGGCTGGGCCAAACCTGTTCCGATCGACCCTGGGAAGATGCGCAACCCACGTCGCCACATGGCTCTCGTAGCCGCAGCCGGACCCGGCATGAACCTCTTACTCGCAGTCGGCAGCGCCCTCCTCTTTACCGTTTTGCTCTTGATCGATCCCATGATCGCCAGCTACTGGTCGTCGTCGGTAGGCGACAATGCCCCGCGGACCGGCGTGACGATGGTCCTGCTTCCCATCGCAGTGATGTCCGTCTATTCGGTCTTGATCAATGTCCTCCTCATGTTGTTTAACTTGATACCCATCCCGCCGTTGGACGGAGGGCGCATTCTCACGAGTCTTTTGCCCCAGACGCCCGCATTGGCACTCATGCGACTTGAGCCCTATGGCATGATGATTCTTGTCGGACTCATCTTGCTCGATCCGCAGATCCATGTGATCCATACCGTCACCACCACACTCACCCACAGCCTGTCCGGCTCGATTCTCTCGGCCGCCGTGGGACTTGGCACAGGAACCGCGCCATGACCACCTCGCAGAAGAAACGTGTCCTCAGCGGCATGCAGCCCAGCGGGCTGCTCCACCTGGGCAACTTTCTCGGGGCGTTGGAAAACTGGAAAGCGCTGCAAGATCAATATGAGTGCTATTTTTTTGTGGCCGATTGGCATGCGCTCTCCACCAACTACGCCGATACGAGCCACATCCGAGAGTTTGTCCGCGAACTGTTGATCGATTGGCTGGCTGCGGGGATAGATCCCAAGACAGCCACCGTCTTCGTACAGTCGCGCATTCCGGAGCATGCCATCCTGCACCTCCTCTTCTCGATGATGATTCCCATCGCCTGGCTGGAACGCAACCCCACGTACAAAGAAAAACAAGAGGAGATTAAGGAACGGGATCTCAAT
>JBKJWE010000074.1:0-10101 GCA_046717045.1 Nitrospiraceae bacterium
GTGATCAAGGGACGGTTTAGCCTGAAGGCCATATGCTGGACGAAACGCGTTTTTCCGCACCCGGTTGGGCCCTTCAGCATGACCGGCATCCGGTTCTTGGCGGCGATGGTAAACAGGCCGACCTCGCCCTGTGCCTCCACGTAGAAGGGTTCGTGTTGGATTCGGAACTTGTCGATATCGATTTCGCGCCCTTGCTGGCTCATCTTGCGCCTATTCCTCTATTCGATTGGAGCTCACGATAAACGGAACGGAGGGAGAAGATCAAGCGAGGTGGGCTAGCAGATGGCCCGCAGGTTGTTCAAAAAGTCCGTTCGGCAAGGCCGCAGCGAGCGAAGAGGCGAAGCGTACTCTGCCTCGTACGGTGAGCCTCTGTAGTGACGCGAGAACGACGCCGGCGGACTTTTTCAACAGCCTGCTAGGCGACCTTGGCAGAGTCTAAGACCTCCCGCACCTTCTGCGCCAACACGTTCGGCGTAAAGGGTTTGGGGAGGAATGCGGTGGCTCGCTTGACCACGTCCCCTTGAGAAAAGGCCGGATGGTCCGGATAGCCGGACATGAAGAGCACTTTGATCCCAGGTCGAACTACCACCAATTTTTCTGCGACCTCCGGTCCGCTCATCTGCGGCATGACCACGTCAGTCAACAGCAAATGGATCGGGCCGACATGCCTGGCGCCCGTCAGCAAGGCTCCGATGCCATGCCGCGCTTCCAGCACCGTATAGCCTTGGAGCCTCAACGTCTCCTGCACCAACCCTCGGACCGCCGGCTCGTCTTCCACCAGCAAAATTGTTTCTCGCCCACGAGCGGAATCGGCGGGCGCACTGACCCCGACCGCACTCTGCGCCGCTTGGTCGACCCGCGGGAAATAAATTCGGAAAGTGGTGCCTCGCCCCGGCTGACTCTCGACGGCGATATGGCCTCCGCTCTGTTTGACGATCCCATATACCGTCGACAGACCCAACCCTGTGCCCTTCCCTTTTTCTTTCGTCGTGAAGAACGGCTCGAATACATGCGATTTGGTTTCGTCGGTCATCCCATGACCGGTATCCCGAATCGCCAGCAGGACATAGAGTCCCGGCTCCATGTCCAGCGCCTCGGGGCGCGAATTTTTTCCAATGGTCACGTTGCGCGTTTCGATCGTGAGTCGGCCTCCGCTCGGCATCGCATCACGCGAATTCACTGCCAAGTTCATGATCACCTGCTCGACCTGCCCTGGGTCTGCTTTGATGGCTCCGACTTGGGGATCGAGCTCGGCGCAGAGTTCGACGACGTCGCCGCCCAGCAGCGGACGCAACATCCCATCCATATTGGCAATAAGCGCGTTCAGATCGATCACCTTCGCCGCGATGAACTGACGCCGGCTGAACGCGAGGAGTTGCCGAGTCAGTCCCGACGCGCGGTCCGCCGCCTTCTTAATCTCCTCCATGTCCTTTCGCATCGGATCGATCGCGGTGAGCCGGGTAAGCAGCAGCTCGCTGTAGCCTCGAATGACGGTGAGCAGATTGTTGAAGTCGTGCGCGACGCCACCGGCCAATCGCCCGACAGCCTCCATCTTTTGCGACTGGCGCAACTGCGCTTCGGTCTGGCGCAACGCCTCTTCAGCCCGCGCCCGTTCGCCGAATTGACCGATCTTGAGACCGATGTCTTCCACCATTTTGAGCAAATCGGCATCGGGCTCTCGGACCTGTCGGCTGAAGAGTTCGACCACCCCTTCCACTTCGTTGCCCACCCGCACAGGAAAACCGAACGCGCCGTGAAACCCGACGTCACGGGCCTGCGGGCCGCGAGCGAAATTCGAATCCTCTGCCACATCCATAACCCAGGCGGGTTCTCCACTGGCCCAGATACGTCCCGGCAAGCCCTCCTCCGGTTTAAACATGTGTTGCCACGTCTCGACCACAAAGGGCTCGGCTTTCAACGACGGAGGATGCCATTGATCGAGACAGCGCAACAGGCCCTGTGCTCGATCCAATCGCCAAAACACGCCGAAGTCCCATTCGAGGTGCTTGCCGATGGCTTCGAGAATTTTTGGTATGGCCACTTCGAGTGACGGCGATTCCGACAAGACGCGCGACACGGCATACTGCGCCGCCAATCGATCATCCGTCCGCTTCCGCACGGTAATATCGGTAAACGAGACGACGACGGCCGCCACTTGTTCATCCGCTCCTTTAATGGCTCGCGAACTCACGTCGATCCACCGGCGCTTCCCATCAGGCTTGTACACCCCCATCACGACACCGGAACAGGGCTCTCCCGTGCGAAGGGTAACGGCCGCAGGGTAATCTTCATTGGCAAACGGCGCCCCGTCTTCATAGATGATCCGCCAACGTGTATCGTTCAATGATCGCCCCACCAGCTCCTCAATAGACAGACCAAGAATCCGCTCGGCGCTGGCATTCCCGGTGCGCAACACGCCTTGCGCATCGATCAGGATGACACCCTCGTCCAAGGCATTGACGACCGCCCGATAGCGCGCCTCGCTCTCTCGCAATTTGCTATCGGCTTGTTTGCGCTCGGTGATGTCGCGGATGAAGGCGCTGAAGTAGTAGGCCTCTCCGATGCGCGCAGGCGAGATGGAGAGTTCGACAGGGAATTCGTGCCCATCGCGATGCGCGGCCGACATCTCCACGCGCCGGTCGAGAATCTCGCTCTGCCCGGTGGTGAGAAATTGACGGAGCCCTCGTTCATGGGCGTCCCGCTCATGCGCCGGGATGATCAATTCTGCGAGCCGACGCCCCATGGCTTCGGACTTGGACCAACCGAACAGCTTATCCGCTTGCCCATTCCATTCCGTCACAATCCCCTGGGAGTCGATCGTGATGACGGCATCCAACGCCGTCTCGACCACCGCGCGGTTACGCTCCTGACTTTGCAGCAACGCGGCTTCTGCCGCCTTGGCCCAGGCACTCTCCTGCCGCGCCTGCTGATGCTCCGTCCGCAGCCTGGTGGTCGACCAGAACAACAGCAGCAACATCGGCAGCCACACGGCCCCGCCCAAGATCCCCAGTTTCCAGAGGAACGTTCGGATCGGTGCGAGAATATCGCTTCGGTCCATTCGAACCAAGACCGACCACCTCAGCCCTGGGAAGTTTGCATGCCCGCGCGTCTGCGCGTACCCTGTGACCACGGGGACATGCCGACGCACATGTTCTTCTTCGACGAATCCCGGCATCCCCGATTCACTTCGGGCTACCGATGGGAGATTTCGCTCTCTCAGATTCAACAGCCCCTTATGGGCCAGATCCGAATCGACAAAGACCGCGCCCTGCCGCGTCAGCATTTGGTATTCGACGGCGCCTCCCCCGCCTTGCCGATCTTCGAGGGAACGGATCGTTCGCGTGGTCACCTCCTCCAAGGTGGGGATCGCGACCCGCGTGGTGACGACACCCAAAAAGGTCCCCGCCGAATCGAGAATCGGCGCGCTGAAGGCGATCGTTTCGATACCGTTGTTGGCTTCATGCACACCCACGTCGGCAAGATCGATCTGGCCGGTCGAACGTGCCTTCGTAAACCAGGACGCCTGACGATAGTCCAGCCCCACTAACGAGGGCTCGGTTGCGGCAACCATGACGCCTTGCGTATCCGTCACCCCAAGCCAGAGATAGACCGGTGCATATTCTTCTTTCATCCATTTCAGATAGTCGGAAAGATAGCGCGGATCAGATGCGCGGAGGGAAAACGCCCGCGCCATCATTTGGGCATCGCCTTGACGCTCGAACAGCATACGATCGAGCATTTCGGCCACTTCCGCCGCCGCGAGGGTAAGCTCTTCTCCCGTGGCCCCTACCAACCGACGTTCGACAACGCGCAGCGACGCCGCACCTGCCACCATGGCAAAGAGCGTCATGACGACGATGAGCAGAGGCAGCCACCGATACCGGCGAGGATCGCCTATGACGATGGATGAAAATTGATTCATTCGCGCTTATCCCGGGGAGCCCGCGCGACGAGGTTCGGCACCAGCATCGCAGGGCAATAGGCTGCTTTCGACGCACGCAAGCCGGCCAGACCAGCATCGTCCATCGTATTGATGTAGTCGGCGCCCTGAGCCAGCGCCCAGCGACAGGTGTCGCGGAACAGATACTGCGCCAGGCCTGGGATCGTCCGATCTGCCACTTCCACCAACACACAAAACGTCGAGGGAGTCAGCCAGTATCCGAACGTATACGCGCGGACGGTGCCGTCGATTCGGGTCACTCGGCCCACCAGATGAAGGGCCGAGGCCTCGTCCCAGATGATCCGATGGGCCGACTCCGCATCGGCCAGCAATAGGGCGCCGAACGGCTCGACGCCGTCCGCCTGTTTTTGAATGACCCATTCACCAAACAACCGTCGACAGGAGTGCCGATCGGCCTGACCATAGGGCTCGATCACCACCACCTGTTCTCGCTCTACTCGATTGCACAAGGCTCGATGGGACTTGTATCGGTCGCCGGCTAACGCCGCCAATTCCTGAGCGCGGTAGAGATAGTCCGGCTCTTTTGGAGTCAGTTGGTAGCCCTGCTGCTGAAACGCCGCAGCGAACTGTGGGGAGACGTTTTCGACACGGCTGACAGGCGAGTCTCCATTCCAACGCTGCATCAGTGTATACGCCTCGGCCAGCACGCGATCGAGCGACGTGGTGCCCAGCGGGGGCAACGGCATGAACCAGCCGTCGGCCGACTGTGCGAACAGACAAAAGGCTCCCTGTAATTCCATCCACCAGTAGGCCAGGAAATCGTTCCACATATAGTGATAGGCCGGTGAATAGGCCGCGAGGGTCTGCGAACTGAGATCGAACTGATGCAGGGCCGTCATCATGCGTGGCACATCATCCATCGTGAACCGATGGAGAGCCTTGCTGCTCCATCGATCGGAAACGGCCGCAGCGACCTGCGGGAGACTGGCCAACACCGTGACGGTGTCCTGAAATGGGCCGACGAGATGAGGGTGGGCGGCCAGCGTGGCTATGGTGGTGGGTTGTTCCAGTAGGACCAGGACGCGGGCCGCATGGTCCTGAATGGCTTGGGGAATCTGGTCCTTCATGAAGGGACAGGTGGCGTCCCACCCCAATAAGACGCGGTCGTGAGCCTCATTCCACATGATTGATAAGGGATAGAGCTGACAATCGAGTGGCCGGTCGTGATAGATGCGGCAATGAGCGGTCGCGGGATCGAACAGAGGGCAGAGATAGCCGTCGTCCTGCGGATCCGGCACCAGACGAACTTGCGACCCCTCTCGATTGGGAAAAGCCGTCGTCGCAGCCCCGCCTGCGACCGCCTTGGTAATTTCGTCCTCGGTGAAGTAGGGCCGGAGGGGGCTATCGGCGCCAGGGAACCGGCAACAGACGTCGCACTGCAAGCAGGTGCTACTCGGCACCATTTGCGGAAGGACCATCGGTGGGGTCACCGAGATGCCCACCAGCTCATCGGCGAATGCGGACATGGAAGGATTCCAATCAACGTGGGGCCCATTCTAACACCAACAGCCGCAAGCGCCTATCAGGATGTAGTTTTCGTAACCCATTCATCCTGCAGCAAATAGGGCAATTTCTTGACGGGACCAGCCTCTGCTGAAATACTCGGTAAGACGATTTTCCCCTGGTCAGGATTGCCATAATGCCGAAGTCGACACCCTCGCCGGACCATCCTCATTACGACCCCCAAGTCTTGCTCAACTCGCAGCCGGTGATCATCACCGTCATCGACCCCCAAACCCACAAGGTCATTTTCCAGAATCAGACCTCTCACGGCAAATTCGGCGACATGGCGAACTTGACCTGCCATGAGAAAATTGCCAACTGTGCCACGCCCTGTTCCTTCTGCAAGATGCCGGAATCAGTAGAAACTGGACAGACCACCGCAAGCGAGGTGCCACTTCCGAACGATGAGCATCTATTGGTGCAGTGGGCGAAGGTGACGACCGATTCGGGACAGGTACACATCGTCGAAACCATTACCGATATCACCGCCATCAAGCGTCAGCAGGTCGAGGCTCAAGACCTGGTCAAGAAACTCTCCGATACGAATCGCGACCTCATCCACGCCAATCAACTCCTGCGAGACCAATCGGTTCGCGATAGCTTAACCGGCCTCTACAATCATTCGCATTTTCAGCAAACGCTGGTCCAGTTGTGCGCCTTGTCCTCGCGTTCAATGCGCCCGCTCTCGTTATTGTTTATCGATATGGACAACTTTAAGCGGATCAACGACGTGTACGGCCACTTGGTCGGCGATCAGGTCTTGCGTGAAATCGGCTGGCTGCTGGACAGTCAACAGGGTCCGGGACGGGGTATCGCGCGCGCCAGCGACTTTGCGGCCCGCTATGGCGGAGAAGAATTTGCCTTGATCCTCCCGGACACGTCCATGGACGGAGCGCTCCGCGCGGCCGAACGACTGTGTAATCGTGTCACGACGCTCACCATGCTGCCGGAACTCTCCGCGGTCTCGAACCCACCCTTAGCTCTCACCTGCAGTATCGGCGTCGCTTCCTTTCCCATCCATGCCGCTGCGCCTTCGGACTTGATTGCTGCAGCCGACGCCGCGCTCTACGCCGCTAAGAACGCAGGAAAGAATTGCGTGCGCATGGCGACGCCGGCTGCCCCCTCTTCCCCTCTTGTACGATCGTAAAGCCCGTGTTACGATTCAGCTGCCTCGCACGAGGGGCCTTCATTGATACGGACCACGCCGCTGTCTGACTTAATCACTTCTGACGTCCGCTCCCGCTGCTCGATCATCCGTGACAAGCTGATCCAGGCTGGACTATTTCCTCCGCTGCCTGGCACCAGTCCGGTGGCAGACCAGGGACTGCCGATTGCCTCAACCACCTGGCGTATTGCCACCTCGCCGTTCACACTCTCGCAGGATCAACTCACATTCTTTCAACAACTTGGTCCTCAGTTGCTGGTGTTCTATAGGGCCCTCAACCGTCTCTACCTCGACAGTACCCGACGAACGCAGCCCCCTTGGGTGGCAAGTTACCTGGACCAGGGGAAACCTGAAGGGTTGATCGCCTACAGCCGGATGAAACGGTTTCGCGACCAGATCCCTGCCGTGATTCGACCGGATGTTATTCCCACACTAGACGGGATGGTCATCACTGAACTCGATTCGGTGCCAGGCGGCATCGGCCTGACCGCCTGTTTATCGCAGGCCTATTCCGATTTGACGCCGCAGCCCTCTTTTGACCTCGTCGGTGGCCGCACCGGGATGGTCCAGGGTTTCGCTACCATGCTCACAGCTCAACGGGGTGCGCATCGCGGCTGTATCGGGATCCTCGTCTCTGAAGAAGCTAAAGACTACCGACCCGAAATGGCGTGGCTGGCCGCTCGGCTCACCGAAAGCGGGCTGGAGACCTTCTGCGTCGAGCCTCGACACATTCGCTTCAGCGAAGATGGCCTGCGGATCGACCTCGGCAGCGACAGCAAGCCGGTGGCCTTGATCTATCGCTTCTACGAACTCTTCGATCTGTTGAACATTCCAAAATCCGAACTCGTTCAATATGCTATCAAGAAAGAGTCCGTCGCCGTGACACCGCCCTACAAACCGGCGTTGGAAGAGAAGCTGGCCTTTGCGTTGCTGCACCATCCGACCCTTCGTCCGTACTGGTTGAAGGAGTTGAGCGAACAGGTGTTCTTGCACCTGACGACCATCATGCCGCGCACCTGGATTTTAGATCCCGCGCCGATTCCTCCCACAGCGACCATCCCAGGCCTCGCAATCGGTGATCGAGCGGTCATGAGTTGGCGAGACTTGGCGGCTGCAACGCAGAAAGAGCGCCACCTTGTCATCAAGCCATCGGGCTTTTCCGAACTAGCCTGGGGCAGTCGGGGCGTCTCCGTCGGACACGATATGCCGCAAAACGAATGGGCCGCCGCGATCGAACAGGCGCTTGAATCCTTTACCCACACGCCGTACATCCTGCAAGAATTTCACAAGGGCCGCCAGTACGAACTCGACTATTTCGACCCTCTGACCGGCGACATGAAGCAAATGGCCGGCCGAGCGCGCCTCTCCCCCTACTATTTCGTCAGTGGCGAACAGATCGAACTGGCTGGTATCCTGGCAACTATCTGTCCATCGAACAAGAAAGTGATTCACGGGATGAAAGATGCCGTGATGGTGCCTTGCGCGGTCGCGCCACACGAGAGATCTGAGTGCTGAGTGGGTCTGGGGAGGCACGCATGGGAATCGTTCTGCTATCTTTCACGACTCAGCACTGAGCACTCAGCACTATGGCACTGACTTTGTATCACGTCGAATGGTGCCCCGACTGTGCGGTGGTTCGGGAAAAATTGGCAGAGCTGAACATCGCGTACGATCAGGTCATCGTGCCGGATATTCGTCCAATGCGGAAAGTGGTCCATGAGGTCTCGGGGCAATATTATGTCCCGGTCCTCAAAGACGGGGACAGAGTCCTGACTGAAACACACGATATCCTCGCGCACTTAGAGCGTGCCTACGGTCAGCAACGAGCCGGAAACTGAGCGCACCACCGGCCAACCGACTCGATAGCGAAGGAGACGGGCATGGAGGAATGGAGACAGATTCTCGCCGACAGTATCGTCAAGCCGAAAGACTTGGCGAATCATCTCGGCGTCGATGAAAAAGAAATCGAAGCCATCGTGGGCGATTACCCTATGCGCATCACCCCCACGGTGATGGCCACCATCAAGGAGAAGGGCGACGCCATCTGGAAACAGGTCGTGCCCGATCTTGCCGAGATGGCCGATATCGACGCCGAAGACGATCCCCTCGAAGAAGACCTCATGAGTCCGGTGCCGCATCTGGTTCATCGCTACCCGGACCGCGTGCTCTTGATGGTCACGAATCAATGTCCGATCTACTGCCGTTTCTGTACCAGGAAACGGCTCGTGGGCAAACCGGGATTTCTCAAGAAAGGCGAGCTTGAACAGGCCATCGCGTATTTGCGTGAACATACCGAAGTCCGCGACGTGATTCTTTCGGGAGGCGATTCGCTGCTGCTGCCGGATCACCTCTTGGAACGCATCCTCAAGGCCCTGCGTACGATCCCCCACTTGGAAGTGGTTCGCCTCGGCTCTCGCGTGCCCGGCAGCCTGCCGCAACGGATTACCCCGAAACTCTGCGAGATCGTAAAGAAGTACCATCCTATCTACATGAACTTGCATTTCAACCATCCGGACGAACTGACACCGGAAGTGAAAACCGCCTGCGGCATGTTGGCCGACGCCGGCATACCGCTCGGCGCTCAGACCGTCTTGTTAAAAGGCGTGAACGACGACCCGGAGGTCATGAAGCGGCTGGTCCATCAGTTGTTATTAGCTCGCGTGAAGCCGTACTATCTGTACCAAGCGGACCTCACGAAGGGGACGAACCATTTCCGCACGACGGTTGAGACCGGCTTGAAGATCATTAAGGCCCTGCAGGGCCACACGAGTGGAATGGCCGTCCCGCACTTCGTCATTGATGCCCCAGGCGGCGGTGGCAAGATTCCTCTCCTTCCCGGCGACTACCTCGTCCATATGGATGAAGAAGGCGTCCTGTTGAAGAACTACGAAAATAAACCGTTCCACTACCCGCAGCCGAAGAATGGACCGAGCCGAGAATTGCCGATGGTCGGAGCCTCATCAGGAAGTGCCTGCCACAACGGCGACGGCGGAGGCTTTGACGACCTGTGAGCCGCGGCGCCTCTCACGGAATCCTCCCCTATCAACAGATCACCCAGCTGGTCACCGGCGGTGCAATTCAATCCGACGTGCCGATTGATGACCGGCAAATCCAGCCCGCGAGCCTCGATCTACGATTAGGGCGCAAGGCCTACCGCCTCATCAGCAGTTTTCTGCCGGAACTCTCGGAGATCACCAGCCGATTGAACGTCCTCGACTTCTATCAGTCCGATCTCGTGATGTACGAGATGGACCTGACGGAAGGCGCCATCCTTGAAAAAGGTCATGTCTATCTCGTCCCGTTGCTGGAGCGACTCTCGTTACCCAAAACGCTTCGGGCCCGGGCCAACCCAAAGAGCACGACCGGACGACTGGACGTTTTTACCCGCGTGGTGACGGATCTCAATGCAGGGTTCGATGAAATACGCCCCGGCTATCGTGGGCCGCTCTATCTCGAGGTCGTGCCCCGTTCG
>JBKJWE010000075.1:0-5085 GCA_046717045.1 Nitrospiraceae bacterium
CGAATGTCTTCTCGATCTTTGTCGGTCAGGGTCGGCGCACTGACACGCGTTCCGGGCAGATTGATGCCCTTGTGCGAGGTAATCTTCCCACCGATGATGACGGTGCATTCGATGGCACCGCCGGTGATGCGATCGGCGAGCAGTTCAATGAGTCCGTCGTTGATCAGAATCCGCGCGCTGGGTTGGATGTCGCGCGCGAGATATTGGTAGGTGACCGGGATCTCGGGAACTGTGGAGCGAGCGATGGCGATGGACTGAACGCCGAGCTGTCCCCCTGACCGAGCCAGCATCGTCTGCAAGCGTACCGATTGGCCGGCTCTGACCTCAATGCCCTCGTCCGCCACTGTGCCCACGCGAATTCGCGGGCCTTGTAGATCCTGGATGATCGCCACTGCCGCACGGCGACGCTCCGCGGCGTGACGGATCGCTGTGATGGCGGCCGCGTGGGATTCATGGGTGCCGTGGGAGAAATTCAGCCGGGCGGCGTCCATCCCATGTTCAATGAGCCGGTCCAACATCCCCAGTGAATCGCTGGCCGGACCGAGGGTACAGACGATCTTGGCTTTTCGCATTCTGCGTTCCTCAGCCCTTGACAAGATATGACGAACACCCAATGATGCTCTCGTCCACCTCCGGTCATGCTCGCCACCGATATGTGGTGACGCAAACCCTCGGAGGGTGAAGATGGGTATGCAGATTAACACAGATCCGCTCGATTTCGTGACGATTGAAGGCCTGCTGGCCTACGGGGAACAGTTCGCCCGACGTCCGTCACAGGACGGAGTGCTGTTGCCGGCCGCTCCGGCTCCTTCGAACGACCGAGCCCGACAATCCCGCGCCGCGATGGAGAAGATCGTGGCGTTTGTGCAGATCGCCCAACGCGGATTTCCCGGGGCCGACGCCTACCGGGCGGCAAGAAAAGCCGTCATCGATGAAGCCTGTGCCGGTGATGATCTGGTCTTTTTTGCCGCCTGGAACCGGCTGCTGGCGGAGGGGAAGCTCCAGCCTTTGTTGCGGGCGCCGATCGGATCGGTGTTAAAGCCGACCCACCGCCGTCCGGTGGCGATCGTCCCGCGCACGCAGCTCACGCCGCAGATGGCGGAAGGGCGCATCGTGCTGGACCTGGGTGACGAGCGATTCTGGTTGTTGCCGCGCGATTTGGCCGATCGTACCCTGCTGTTTACCATGCGCCACGGCATCTCTCGAGTGGAGAGCAAGACGCATCGGGTCGGGCGCCGTTTGGCGAATCAACTGGATGAGGAACGGGGCGTGCCGCGGGCCGACGCCGTCGGGGCCGCGCTGGCCCGGATGGTTGGTGTAGTAGGACAGCAACTGGACTTTCTCCATTTGTCCAATTATCTGGATCCGGGCACGTTTCTCCACTTTATCAGCCGGAGTCCCAACACCCGGCAGCTCTTTTTACGCGTGGTTGCCGCGCTCGTCCGAGACCCGCTCCCTGCCAGTGAACCCACATATGCGCCCGCATTGGAGTCGTCGGACTTCGGGTGGATCACCGGCGTGGAAAAAACGGTAGAGGCCCAGGAACTCGCCAAGGCTTGTGGGGTCGACGTGCCCACCGCCAAACGTCTGATTAAAGATCCGCTGTATTGTTATCCCGGCGGCAATTCGTTTTTCGATCTCTACGTCGATGTGATCGACGGGCTTCACAGGCTGGGCGAAGCCAACCGGGGCAAGGTGGCCTGCCTGTATACGCATAGTTCTACGTTACGGGCCCTCATGATCTATTTGGACCCGCGCCCGTTTCACGAAGCCTTCACCGAATTCAGCGACTACAAAGAGAGTCAAGACAATGTGGTGCTCCTGACTTTCGAGAACGGGCGGTTGTCGGGCTATTCCACGGCGGTCGGACTGTCGGAGCGGGAGAGGGCCTCGCGGGATTCGTGGGTTGCAGTCGAACGGGTACGGAAGGACGGGATTACGCTAAAACCCGGACAGATCAAACGGATCGTGGCGTTGGTGTCGGGAGGAGACTTCGCCGGCGCCGGCGCTGCCTTGAAAGAGTTGCGCGTGGTCGGCAACCGCTTCGGCCTGGATGTCCACTTCGTCCGACACGGATTTCTCGGGCTCGCGAACAACTGGATCGAAACAGTCACCGAAGAGGACACGCGCGGCATGAGCAGCCATGCGAGTAGCCCCATCGGCAGCAGCCGCTTTGAGGACTTTAAGGAGGAACAAGTTCAGCAGGCGGCGATACGGCACCTCGAACGCTTTCTGAAAGATGCGGCGTTGGTCGTCCTGGGCGGCGACGGCAGTCTTCGAGGCGCGCGAGCAATTTACGAAGGGTTCGGTGTCCAGGTCGTGGGGATTCCCGGCACCATCGACAACAATATCGAAGGCACGACCTCGCTCGGCTACCATTCGGCTATCGCCCTGGCGGATCAATCGATCGAGTCTCTCAAGGCCACGAGCTCTGCCATGGGAAGCGTCTTCTTCGTCGAAGTCATGGGCGCGGGATCAGGGCACCTCGCCTTGGCCTGCGCCTATCAGGCGAGGGCCGAGGGTTTACTGGTCAATGAACATCCCGACCCCGATGCATATATCGATGAAGTCATTCTCGGAACGCTGAAGCGAACGTTGGGGGTGCCGAACAAGAGCCACTTGTTCGTAGTGGCCGAACGAACCCCGCATCGCCATCATCGGGAGGGAGGTGTGCACGGCTTGGTCGATTACGTGGCCGGCGTGATCGCAGAATGGCCGCAGCGGCACATGCGGCCCGGTCAGTATCCATTGACCCTGGCGACCAAGGCCACGATTCTCGGGCATACCTTACGGGGCGCTTCCCCCACACCTGAAGACAAAGCGATTGCCCAGCATTTGGCCTACGAAACCGTTCACCGTTTGGTTGAATGTCCGGAGGATGTCGTGGGATGCATGCTGGCGTATCGTGAGCGAGGCACGATCGAGGCCATCCCGCTCCACGCGGTGACGTCCAAACAGTTCGACTGGGAGGTCTTTGCCAGGATGCATGGCAGTGAGTTGCTCGAGAAGCCGTCCTGACGGACAGGCAGGGCGGTTCTTGAGATTCGGCAAGAGACCCGCGCGGGATTCAATGCAAGCTGAGGGGGATTTCAACCGAGAGCTGCGCGGTTGGAGACAGGTCTCGGTTCACAACGTAGGTGGCTTGTTCCTGTGAAGCGGATGGCTCGCCTGGCCTGTTTGATTCCTGGAGTTGATGAGGCGAAAACCGGTCGAGCATAGCGGCTTCTTGCCTGGTGATGGGGCCGAACGGAACGCGGGACAGACGAACCGTGAGGGCGCCTAGTTCGCTCGCGGTGGGCAGCGGAATGGATTGCCGTTGACTCTCGGCAATCCTGATAGAAATCTGACCGGTGTCTTGCTGGGGAAGCAGCAACTGCGCGGTTGAAGCACCACCTGTCTTCCAGATTTGCAGATAGGCGTCCTGATTCGCTTCCACGGTAAGACGGATTGCCCCAGAACTTTTCGACGCCGTCGGCGCATCCACTTCTCGATCTTGCCCGTCGGCTCCACGGATCACGAAGCTGTAGCGGAGGCCCAAGGGCTTCGCCGTGGTCATGGTCCCTTTCGCCCGGTTCAGCTGAGAAAACTGATCGAACTTCCGCTCAGACTTCCTGGCTGGAGCATCCGACTCGCCAAGTGGCTGAACGGCTCGTTCTTTTTCTGCAGCTATCCTCCCCGTATCGGGGCGAGCGAAAGCACCAGAGTAAAAGAGTGCGCGTGGGCTGACCATAGGGACGGCACCGGTGGAAGCTGGGCCAGGGGGGGCTTCCATTGGAGCCGGGGCTACGGCGGATGGAGCGGAGCTTGCCGCAAGCTTCTGGTCTGCCGACGAGGCCACTTCCTCCGCGGACTTGCTGAGCGCAGACACGGCAGATTTCTCTCCCTTGGCCATCTTGTCGACCAGCGCATCTTTCTTTGGCGGTTCACTTGCAGGCGCTGCATTCTTTTTGTCCTTCAGTTGTGGCTCGTCGATGGGAGGCGGCGCAGGCTGCTTCGATTCTTCTGTCGCGCCTGATTGCGCAGCTTGCTTGAGGCTGTCCTGATAGATCTTGGCACCGAGCACGACAGCAAACACGGCTACCGCGAGGCCGCCAGCAAAGGCGAGCCTAGCTGGTCGCCGGAACCAATCGCGCCACGAGAGCGAGCCGCCTGAGGCGCTGGTTTGCTGTAAGTCCTGCAAGAGCCGGCGCCGAACGACGGGATCAGCCAATAGTTCTTTCAGCTCCTGATCGTCGGCCAGGGCATTGAACAACTGTTGGTCTTGCAGTGCAGCGATGTATAGCGCCTGCTTCTCTTCTGGCGTCAGCGTATCCGTCGCGAATCCACCCAGCAGTTGTTCGAGGTCGTGCTCAGACATTCTCTTCGGCCCTCGTCGTTCGTGAAGCGAATCATCTCGTTAAACGATCAGAATTTACAACTCAGCACTCAGCACTTAGGACTCAGCACGTAAGCGTTCACTCCCATGATCCGCCCATGAGAGACAAGAGCTGCTTTCGGCAGCGGAGATCCCAGGTATAGATGGTGTTAATCGAGTTTTGGCCCATCAGTTTCTGGATCTCCTTAAAACTTTTCCCTTCCAGCTTCCATTTGAAGAGTTCCCGGCAACGTTCTCCCAATTGTGTCAGTGCTGCGATCAAACGATCGACGCGCTGCTTCTGATCGAGCTGCGTCGCCGGGTCATCGCCGGGATCTGCGAGCGGGAGGTCCTCCACCGACTCCTGATTATACTCGCCACGTCTGAGCGACTTGCGATGGGCGTCCAACATCTTGAATCGGAGCACTTGGAACGCGAGAGGAACCAACTCAGTTAGACCCGTGACGCGGGGATATTTCTCATGGAGGACCACCAACACCTCTTGAGTCAGATCCTCGGCGTGCGCTCTCGATACTCGTAATGTCGCGAAGGCCAGAATCCTTTCGCGAAGGGCGGGGAGAATCTGGTCTCGATCCATGGGTCAGAAAAGCAGAGAGCCGGCTGTCGTGTGTGGTGAAGGTCTGTATCTCATGCCCGCCAGAATCCCCGGCCCAGCATCGCGCCGGCATAGAGCAGGGCCGCTCCGATGATCGCTTTGATCGGGGGCAGCC
>JBKJWE010000076.1:0-2694 GCA_046717045.1 Nitrospiraceae bacterium
GTCCTCATGTGCCATTACTGCGAGGGTTTTGGAACAGATCTCCAGCGGTACCCCTCGACGATAGGTATGGCGATCGTCGTCGTCGGCCTCAAGGAACGGGCCGGCCAGGAGGGCAAAGTGTCCCTGCCAGAGGCAGGGTTCTTGCGCGGGCTGTACCGAAGTCCATCGCGTGTCGGCTCGAGCCAACCACAGCGGATGTTTCGACAACATGAAGTGAGGCGCCAGTGGAGGTTGGCACAACAGCAGCGCGGCGTCCGGCGTGAGCGGTTGTGGGATCCCACGCCAATGGGTTGTGCCGTGCTCGTCCATGACTCGACTGAATGGCCCACGAAGCGTTGCATAGCGTGCAGTCGGTGATGAAGGAATTGCGGGGAGTTTGTAGCCTGTCAAGGTGACGGAAAAGAAATGGATGCCATCGGTGACCTGCCAGGGCGAGGAGGTCGTCAAGTGAATCCCGCGGAATCCCGCTTCGACCATGGCGCCGATGTAGTCTGAGAGCCTAAGCGCGCCGGACAGACAGTCGCCCCATTTCTGCGCATCGTGCACGAGATACTGTGGGACGGTCTGGTCCGATACGATATCAGAGATCGTAAATCGTCCACCCGGTTTCGTCACGCGGAACATTTCGCGAAAGACTTTTCGCTTGTCCGGCGCGAGGTTGATGACGCAATTGGAGATAATCAGATCGATCGAATTGTCCGCCACGGGCATCGCATCGGCCATCCCCTTGCGGAACTCGACGTTGGAAACGGGGTAGCCCAAATTGTCCGCCACGATGACCGCGTTCTTGCGCGCGATCGTCAGCATGGCATCGGTCATGTCGATTCCGATCACGTGACCGTCGGGACCGACGAGGCGGGAGGCTTCGAAACAATCGATGCCGCCGCCCGAGCCGATGTCCAAGACTGTTTCACCGACGCGGACTGTTTTCAGTCCAGCCGGCGAGCCGCAGCCGTATGAGATCGTGAGCACCTCTTCCGGGATAAACGTTTTGAGGTGTTGCATGTCGTAGCTGGTCGGGCAACATATTTGCTCGCCTGTGCTAGCAGCCTTCGCATACCGATCACTTACTTTCTGAGCGATTTTGTTGATCGGCATGGTCTCCTCGTGATCGGATTGAGCGATGCAGGACTCCCCATGTAACAACTCTGGTGGATATCCGTCAACTCTGGTTTCTCCCTAGCAAGCCAAAGGGCGATGCGCCACCATGGGTCGGTCAGATGAAACTGTTCCTACAGGAGAGCATGGAGAAGGGTCGCAGAAGTCGAGGGAGCCGCCGAACATCGACGGCTCCCCGAATGTGGTGATTACATCCGTCCGCGCTTTTCGAAATACTCATCGTAGCGATGGACGAAGTCTTTCTGGGCTAATGGCATGTGGCAGGCGCGGCACTTCGTGAAGTCTTCCATCAGCGGCTTGCTGGTGGCGTCATAGGCCGCATAGATCCAATCGCCGTTCTTGAGATTCTCAGGAAGCTTGTCGCCCCAGCCTTGGTTCTTGCCCATCACAAACACCTTCGCCAAATCGCCCTTCACGAGCTTGCCGTCCATGCCGGCGGCGAGCTTATCGCCATCCATCTTGGCTTTATATAACTCCATGACCATAACGGTGCCGTTCGGGAAGGATTGACCGGCTGACGTGCGGGCTCCGGTGGGATTGATGTAGATATCGCGTACTTGCTTGGCTTCTGCTTTGGGGATCTCGACCAAGAACTTCGGCCAGGATTTGTAGTCAGTTGGGAAGGGGAGAGTGCCATCTGGGCCGGCAGGAGCCATCGCCGTGGCCATCGTGCCCTTGTTGTCCGTCATTTTGCCGCCAGGCGAGTCCGTGGTCTGGCAGCCTGCAAGGCTCAAGATGAATCCACTCATGATGAAATACGATGCGACGCTGGTCTTCATGGCTCAATCCTCCTGGTGAGATGGTCAATAGCGAGTGCTGGCTTCAGGTCGTTGCAGCACACTCTTGCTACTCTGTACGCAGCTGAATTGAACTTGGATGTCTCGCTCACGTGGAAAAGTGGCGAAGGCTGAAAAGGTCTGGCTTCAGCCCCGGAGGCTGGCTCACCCGGCCTTCTTGTAGGCAGATTCAAACGAAGAACGTGTCCAGAAATCCCTACGTGGATGTGTGAAGGCTAACTCACTCAAAACATTCATCTCTTCGGCATTGGCAGGGGGAAGCCTGCTATGCCCTGACCCCGCAGACCTTCGTGTCGCGTAGATCACACGGTGTCGTAACCACCTAATTTATCACTAAGATGAACTATGAGACTCTTGGTACGAATGATGAACAAGGGAAGGGGTGTCAGGTCAAAGTCTTTCCGTGGTTCATATCAACAAGGAGGTGTGTCATGAGAAAGGTATTGAGCATGATGGCGCTTGCAGTGGCGATCTGCTTTGGTACAGGAGTGGTTGCCTTGCAGGTAGGCGCGCAGATGCCGTCTCCCTCGCCCTCGCCGACGGACGAAAAGGATAAGGATAAGAAGCCGGGCAGTCCGCGCGCCGGCGACGAGAAGAGCGATGGCAAGAAGAAAGACGAACGCGACGGGCGCTAGGCTTGTCGTAGTGTGGCAGCGGGGCATGGGAACCACCATGCCCCGCCCACCTCTGTCATGCGTTGAGGCGTCATTTCCTGGTTATCGCGCGCGCCGCCATAGCCATCTGTAGACGGTGAGATTCACGGCCAGCACCATGAGGC
>JBKJWE010000077.1:0-2629 GCA_046717045.1 Nitrospiraceae bacterium
GTACTGGACGTGATGAAAGGGCTGGTGCGCACATGGCTGGAACAACAGCGTGGGACCAGTACCTCTTCCTTGTTGGCTGCCGAAACTGCCGGAAGCCCGAACCTAGCGATACCCATTCTTCAGCGACGGATTCAGGATCGCGATAAGCGGATCGCAGAACTGACGGATCAGCTCAATGCGCTGAAGCAGATCGATTTGGACGTGAAAGAGTCCAGCAAGCTGAGTATGCCGAGGCCTCCGTCCAAGTAATCACTGACCATGTCTCCTGACCGATACCCCGGAAAGTTCCATCCTCTGCAGGAATTATCTAGCCCCCCCTCAAGCCCGCGCGTGGCAGACTCCGCAATGTCGATTGCAAAACCAAAGGTCTATCCGGAGCCCTCATACTTCGAATTAGGAAGGAGTCTTGTGCCGTGCTCTATCTCGAGAGACGGTGGCCCTCGCGAAGAGGGAAGAGACGAACATCGTGATCGCCGTCAAATAGACCCGCATTCCGATGTGATGCATGGCTAGCTCCGGTGTATGTCTAGAGCATAACCAATCATTATTAGCAGGATATTAGACGGCGCTTAGAAATTGCTCACCATCCGCATGCGGGAGATGACGATGTCTGCGCTCCCTATCTTGAGTACCGGGTTCAAGAAAGTTTCAGGGACTGAGTCGCTGAAGTCGCGCGCTAACCCAGCTTATCCGGCCGATCGCGATGTGCAGAGGCGAGGTGTTGTAGTCGCGCTAAAGCACAGGACTGTTTCAGGGGCCTAGTCGCCGACGGGCAAGAGAACGAGGACCGCCGTGCTTGCTCGCGAGCGAGGATGGTGGACCGAAGAGCGTACCCGATCGAATGGACAGGTATATCGGATAGCTGAACGGCATGGCGACGAGGCGCTCCTACCGAGTTGTCCGATATCAAACACCTCGCCGCCGCTTCATCAAGGAGCCCGGACTCGCGTCGGTTATGCTGCCGCCAGGGACGGTTCAAACTTCCGGTCGGCTTTGGCCGCCAAGACAAAATCGCTCTGAGTCAGACCTCCAACCTTGTGCGACCAGATCTCGATCTTGCACTTACCCCAGCCCACATACAGATCAGGATGATGGCCCTCGGCCTCCGCGACAGCCCCAACCTTGTTCGCAAACGCCAACGCTTGCGCGAAGTCCTTGAAGGTGTAGCGCCTCACTAAGTGTCCATGTCCGTTGAGTCTCCAGCCTCGGCCGAGTTGTTTCAACAACGCCCTCGCGTGGAAAGCCTTCAAGGGCGGCACACTGCCACTATCGCTACATTTCTTGTCTGCCAGTTTCATCGAAATCTCCCCTCAATTATTCCCGATGCCGCGTTCGCTTACTGAGGAGGCATAATCGTCGTGGTAGTCGTGGTGGTCGATGTTGAGCTTGTTGGACCACTGGTTCGATCGCTCGATTGACCACTGGTACGGCCACTATTTTGATTACTGGTTTGACTAGCGGCCTGGCCACCCTGCCCTCCGACCTTGATTACGCCCGGGACGTTGATCTCGCCAGTCGTCAAGGCCGATTCCATCCTGACGGTATACCGGAAGTAGCCGGGATCTCGGAAACAGACGCTTGCGGATTCGTTCGTGGCCAGCTTGGCTGTGTCGCTGGGAGTCATCAACCCACCGAGATTATTCTTGCATGACAACTGCTTGTCCGACACAGGGTCGATAAAGACGATTCGCACGGGTGCGGTCCTTTTGTTGACCCACCGAACTTCATCGCCTGGACTCACAGCTATGTCGGCGGAGGCCAGGTTATCCCCAATGATGATGTCTTTGACGTCCCCAGTCCTCGTCACCGTAGGCGTGCCCTGACAGCCCAATACGAGAAGTAGCGCCACTCCTATATATCGAATCGGGTTCATGGAAATACCTCCTTGTCGCAGTTTGGAATTCATCAACTGAATTTCCATCACTTCCTCCCTGACGGTCGACATTCACGTGATAGCCGTGATCAATCGAGAAGACTTAAAGACGCGTTATGAATTGAATTCTACGCCTCTGGAAGGATGGTAACCTGATCAAAATTGCACAGGTTTGAACAATTGATGAGGAAGGCAATTTGACGCGTCCCCTCCGCGAAGATTCAGCAGGAATAAGGGACATGAATCGTGCAGGACGATATAGAGGGAACTGTAATCTCGTAATAGTAATGAAGGCTTGGCCTGCGCGTCTGATCTGCCGCTCGAAATCCTAGACAATATGCTCGTGCGAAATAGAATTGCCTCCAGGACAGCCAGAGGGGGTGATCATCTCGATTGCCGAGGCGCCATATCGTGTGTGAGTCCTTTCAGCAAGGAGACCATGCGAGCGTTCAGTGCACATGTCCTTGTATCGAGCCTTCTGCCAGACGACAGGAGCTACCCGATGGTGATCGCAGGGGTGCCGGTATCTGATTGACCCCGTCTGAGTTTGTCACGAGCCGTCATGGCCAGTTTTTCATAGTGTGCGCGGAACTTCTCGATCTCTTCCAGCGACAAATCTTCCAGTGTCAACATGACATTGTGCGCGCCGCTCGTGGAGCGGATCAACTCATCGAGTTTCAATTGAAGAGCGGCACGAGTGCGGCTCTGGGTGTTTTGAATCAAGAACACCATCAGAAAGGTCACAATGGAGGTCAC
>JBKJWE010000078.1:0-3868 GCA_046717045.1 Nitrospiraceae bacterium
CCGTCGCGATTCAGGTATCCCATCTCTCAAAAGCCTACGACGGCCATCAGGCCGTCTCGGACATTTCATTCCAGGTCTATACCGGCGAGATCTTCGGCTTGCTTGGACCGAATGGGGCCGGCAAGAGCACGATCCTGCGCACGCTCATTACGCTGTTGACCCCGACATCTGGAACAGCCACGGTGCTCGGCCGCGATACGGTGCGCGATGCCGACGTGGTCCGCGGTCTCATCGGCTACGTGCCGCAGGAACGGGCGATCGATCGATTCTTGACCGGCCGTGAACACCTTGAATTGCTGGCCGCGCTGTATCATTTGCCGAAGGCTCTGGCGATCGCGCGTATCGACGAACTCTTGAAGCTCGTCGAACTGGAAGCTCATGCCGATCGTCCGGCGAAGACCTACTCGGGCGGCATGAAGCGCAAGCTCGACATCGCGTGCGGCCTGTTGCCCGATCCGAAGATCCTATTTCTCGACGAACCGACGCTCGGTTTGGACGTCCAAAGCCGGCTCCGAATCTAGGACTATGTAAGGATGTTGAAGACGCGCGGCATGACGGTCGTCATGACCACTAACTATCTGGATGAGGCGGATCAGTTGTGCGACCGACTGGCCATCATGGACGGCGGGAAGGTGAAAACCATCGGCTCGCCGGCCGAGCTCAAGGTCGGATTAGGCGGCGATATCGTCTCAGTGACGCTGAAAGAAACGAACCGGATTCCTGCGTTGGAATCCGCCCTCAAGGTTCAGCCGGCCATCAAGGCCGTGAGGGCGACGCCGAGTGGGTTGGATATCCGCGTCGAGTCACCTGAGAAAGCCCTGCCGGCGATTCTGGAAACTGCCAATCGACTGGACTGCCGCGTCGAGTTCATTCAATACAATCGACCGCGGCTGGACGATGTGTTTATCGCCCATACCGGCCGGTCTATCAAGGATGAATTGCCGACCGAAAATGGTCATGGTCAGTAACGATGTGTATCTTGTCTGAATACTCAGCACTCAGCACCCAGCACTCGTAACTGGAGCGAAGCGGATGAAAGAGTATTGGCAAGAAATCTGGGCGTTGACGATGCGGTGGGTGCGGCGGCTCAGCCGGGAAAAATTCAGCATGCTCTTCACGCTGGTGCAGCCGATGCTATTCTGGCTGATCTTTTTCGGGAATCTGTTTCAGCGTGCGGCAGACTCGCAGGTGACGCAGGCGCCGAACTACATCAGCTTCCTGGCCGCCGGGGTCGTGGTAATGACCGTGCTGAACAATGGCTTGGCCGGTGGGGTCGATCTGTTGTTTGACAAGGAAAATGGATTCTTGGAACGGCTGATGTCCACGCCGATCCATCGGTCCTCGGTGATCCTGAGCCGGTTCATCTTCGTCATGACGATCACCTCGCTCCAAGTGCTGGTAATTCTCGGTGTGGCTTTCTTGTTCGGCGTCCAACCGGCCACGGGGTTGCTGGGGATCGCGACGATCCTCCTAATCGGCATGCTCTTCGGCATCGGACTGACGGCGATTTCGATGGCTATGGCCTTTTCCGTCAAGAGCCACGGGGATTTCTTTTCTGTCTTGGGCTTTCTCTCGCTTCCGATGATTTTTCTCAGTTCCGCGCTCGTGCCCTTGGCCGCGATGCCCTCCTGGATGGGGTTCTTGGCGCGCTTCAACCCCATGACTTGGGCCATCGACGCCGTGAGGCCTCTCATCTTGTCGGGATGGAGCGAGGCGCTCCCGCATGTGGGAATGGTGGTCGTTATCATGCTGATTTTCGATGCGTTATGCTTATATGGTGGGGCGAAGGCCTTCCGCCGGGCGATGGGCTGACGGCTGTTGAAACGGTCTGCCAGCTTCGTTCTCGCGACGCTCAAAGGCTCGACGTACCGAAAACGTACGCCTCGCCTTCTCACTCGCTGCGGCCTTGCTGGACAGACTGTTTGAACAGCCGGCGAATATCTGATAGAGAAGTATTCATGATGGTTATCCCGGAAAGTCAAATCCGAGCGCTGATCCGGTTGCTCGGCGACGACGACGAGAAAATCGTGCGCACGATCAGCGGGAAGCTGATCGACATCGGTCCCACCGCCGTGCCGCTTCTCCAGGAAGCAGAAATCGAACAGCCGGAAATGGCCGACCGGATCCTCACGATCCTAGAAGAGATCCGCGGCGGCAAGCTGGAAGAGGAGCTGGCCCGGCTGGTGGCGCTTCCCCAGGAATGGATGGACCTGGAAGCCGGGGCGTTTCTCATCGCGCGCTATGCGTATCCGACCCTCGAAGTGGATCTTTACCGGCGGCAACTCGATGAGATGGCGCAAGAGGTGCGTGATCGTATCGGACCTCGCGCGTCCGGCGAAGAAACGGTCAAGACGCTGAACCGGTATCTCTTCACCGAGCAAGGATTCAAGGGCAACACCAAGAATTACTATGAGCTGGAGAACAGCTACATCAATCGTGTGATCGATCGCCGGACGGGGATTCCAATCAGCCTCTCCACCGTCTATCTGATCATTGGGAAACGGTTGGGACTTCCGGTCCAAGGAATCGGGATGCCTGGCCACTTTCTCGTGAAGTTCGAGTCGGAGCGGTACAAGATTTTCGTGGACTGTTTCAACGGGGGCGCGCTGCTGACAGAGAAGAACTGCCAGCGCTTTCTCACGGAAGCCGGTTATGGATTCGACGAAAAGTACCTGCAGCAGAGTCCGGTTCGCGCCATCCTCTCCCGGATGATCAAGAATCTTCTGGCGATCTACGCCAAACTTGACGATCCGCTGAAGAAGGCTCGGTTCACCAGATTTATGGAGCTGCTCGGGTGCGATAACCGCGAAGGCGGACTGTAATTCGTTAGACGTAAAACGTGGGAAGGCGGAGCTGATAGCGAATGGCTAATAGCGTATAGCACGAACAAAGAAAGTTCTGCTCTTCTGTATATGCTATCGGCCATAAGCCATACGCCATATGCTCTTTTCTTCAGACGAGCGACGAACTCATAGCTTCTACAGTTTGATCGTCATCAAGTCCCGGCCAACCACGATCTTTCCTCCGAAGGCTTCCCCTGCCTGCTCGCGGACGTTGTACCGTTCGGTAATCGGATAGAGGTGCGACAAGATGAGCTGGCCGACGCCGGCTTCCCTGGCCACTTGCCCGCACTCGCCGGCATGGAGATGGACCGGGTTGGGTCGGCTTGCGGGGAAGGAGCAGTCCAACACCGCAAGATCGACGTCTCCACAGAGCCGCACGAGACTATCGCAGTATTGGGAGTCTCCTGAATAGGCCAGCGCTTTTCCCCCATATTCGATCCGGTAGCCCAAGCAATGGAGATTCGGACTGTGCATGACGGTGCGCGGGGTGACTTTGGTCTTGCCGATCCAAAAGGTTCTATCCGCGACTTCCTTGAAATGAACGGTGAACGGCGCCTGATCGAACCCCGGCAGCGTGGCGAAGAGGGTTCGAAACAGGCTCCTGGTTCCACGGGGTCCGATCACCGTGAGCGGCGGTCTCGTCCCCCCTTGATACTTCGTGAAAATCATCTCGTCGAAGAAAAAGGTGATGAAATCCGAGAAATGATCGGCATGGTAGTGGGAAAACAAAATATGGGTGATGCGATGCCGATCGACCCCGGTTTTGAGCAGGTTCGCCAGCGTGCGTGGGCCGAAATCCAACAACATCGTCCGATCGGTGCGGACGACATAGCCGGCGGCCGCTCTCGTTGGGTGAACGTTGGTGCCGGAACCGAGAATTGTCAAACGCATCGGTCAGATCACCCTTTAGTTGGTTAAGCCGAAAGGGGCGTCCTTAGCTTCACTCAACCTCAGCCTGGTGGAAGCTATCCCGAAGGCGAAGCAGTAGCCCCCGTACCGTCTCCGCATCCTTCTGACTCAATGCC
>JBKJWE010000079.1:0-2599 GCA_046717045.1 Nitrospiraceae bacterium
GGGCTCGAATCTGCGACATGGTGGTTGTACCGCTTGCGACGAAAAAAAAGACGCCCAGACTATCGGGCGTCGAATCAAGAGTATACCTGAAGCATCGAGGCAGGTACAAGCCGTGTGATGGGAGATGCGCGTCGTCAAGTGCCTTGAGTTTTACCGTCACCCACGGTATGGTGAACGGGTATCCTCTCGAGCCCGCATGATTCATGATAGCTTCTACTGCAACTGTCGAGACGCCGCTGTGACAAGCCTGGCCACGGATACGTGCGGCCAGGCGGGCGGGCTCGCCGCTCAGTCGGTCGACATCCTATTCAAGGATGCCTCCCTTCCTTGCGGCTCCACGCGCCCGTCTCGCTTGGCGTCTCAGCAGTTTCGTCACGAACCTTCATGAATAATACGGGCTAAGCACGCGAGCCCCCTGCGGGGGCCAGCTACCCAATGCCAACGATTGATCGGCCCGTACAACTATTTGATCTGCCACGTCAGCCGCCTCCACGGCGACCTTGGCGGTGGTGGCAGATTTCGATTATCGCCTTGGCGGTGGCGGTGGCGGTCGGGGCGCTCGCGGTCGTCGGGTTATTGTGGCATTACGCGCAAGATCTTCCTCCGCTGGATCAACTGGAGTCCTATCAGCCGAGTTTGGTCACGCAGGTGTATTCGAGCGACGAACAATTGATCGGCCAATTTTTCATCGAGCGCCGCCTGCTTACTCCGTTGGACCGGATTCCAGAACGGTTGCGACGGGCGGTGATCGCGGTCGAGGACGTTCGATTTTTCGAACATCCGGGGCTCGATTACATCGGCATGCTCCGCGCCGCCTGGACCAACATCCGCCGGGGCGGGAAGGTCGAAGGCGCCAGCACGATCACACAACAGCTCGCGCGCTCCTTGTTTCTTTCGTCCGAACGGACGTTTGATCGAAAAGTCCGCGAGCTGATTCTGGCCTACCAAATGGAGTTGGTCCTCACGAAGGACAAGATCCTTGAACTCTATTTGAACCAGATTTATTTCGGACAGGGCGCGTACGGCGTGGCGGCGGCGGCGCAGACCTACTTTGGAAAAGAACTCTCCGCGCTGACGGTTTCTGAAGCGGCATTTCTCGCCGGACTTCCCAAATCGCCCAACCATTATTCTCCCTTCAAAGCCTACGATCGCGCCAAGAAACGGCAAGAGCACGTGTTGAGCCGGATGGAGGAAGCCGGGTTCCTCAGCAAAGCGGAACACGATCTGGCGTCGGGGGAGCCGCTGAGTTTCCGTCGTCCCGGCAGCGAGCAAATTGCCCCGTACTTTGTGGAGTACGTGCGTCAGATGTTGATGGCGAAGTACGGCGAAGCCATGGTGTACAAAGGCGGGCTAAAAGTCTATACCACGCTGAATTTGGACATGCAGAAAGCCGCTGAAGCCGCGTTTGCCGTAGGGCTCAAAGAAGTGGACAAGCGCCAGGGCTGGCGCGGGCCCTTGCGGACCGTGGATTCGACGTCAACGCCTCCCTCCGCCGCCGTGGCGCAGACGGACCAGCCTCTCAAAGCAGGAGATCTTCGAGAGGGGATCGTCACGAAAGTCGCCAAAGACCACTATCTCGTACAGGTCGGCGCGACGACGACGAAGTTGGCGTTCGACGACATGGCCTGGGCAAAACGTCGTCTGACTGGCCCCGACACGACCAAAGATTTTGTCGTGAATCCGGATCTGAAGAAAGTGTTGAAACCGGGCGACGTCATCGAGGCGCTGGTCAAGAAGGTGGATCGTGAGACCATCCATGTGCAGTTAGAACAAACGCCGATTGCCGAAGGCGGCTTGATTGCCCTTGAACCAGGCAAAGGGGCGATTCGAGCGATGGTCGGCGGCTACGATTTCAACCGCAGCGAGTACAATCGGGCCATTCAGGCTCACCGGCAGCCGGGTTCAGCATTCAAGCCGATCATCTATGCCACAGCCATGAATCAAGGGATGAGTCCGGCCTCGGTGATTTTGGATGCGCCGGTTGTCTACGAGCAGGAGGAAGACGATAAGACGTGGAAGCCGGAGAACTATGGGAAGAAGTTCCACGGGATGGTGAGCCTGCGGGACGCCCTGGCCCATTCGCACAATCTGGCGACCGTGCGGTTATTGGATAAGGTCGGCGTCAAAAATGTCATCGAGTTTGCCAAGACGATCGGGATCACGAGTCCGCTCGCAGCGGATCTGTCGCTGGGATTAGGCTCTTCCTCCGTCGGTCTCGCGGAGTTGACTTCGGCCTATGGTGTGTTTCTCAATCAAGGCAGCCTGGCAGAGCCCTACGCCATCATGTCCGTCAAAGATAACGCCGGGACGGTGTTGGAACTAGCCGACCCGCAGCCGCGCGACGTGATTTCAAAGGAAACGGCGTACCTGATTACCAACATGATGGAGGACGTGATCCAGAAGGGAACCGGTCAGGCTGCCAAAAGCATCGACCGTCCCCTTGAGGGGAAAACGGGGACGACAAACGATTTCATCAACGCGTGGTTTGTCGGCGGGACCCCGAATTTTGTCACAGGCGTGTTCGTGGGCTTCGATGATCGCCGCTCGCTCGGTGAGACCGAGTCGGGGGCCCATGCCGCGCTGCCCATCTGGATCAATT
>JBKJWE010000080.1:0-4142 GCA_046717045.1 Nitrospiraceae bacterium
GCACCTCCGTGGATCACGGCACGGCCTACGACATTGCCGGCAAAGGCCTGGCGGAACAGGGCAGTCTCTTGGAGGCGGTGAAACTCGCCGCCACGATTGCTAGCAAGCGAAAGACGTTGACGTTGAACTAGCGGATTCGGAGAAACAAAATGGGGACGCCAGAGTTTCGCTGGCCCGTATATCTAGGATAACAGGGGAACACCACGCAGGATGCTCAAACAGGACGTCCAGCAAGGTCGCAGCGAGCGAGGGGACAGCCACCCTTCCGACCGGTGGCTGTCCCCGTCAGACAGAGGGACAGGCACCGGCTGCGCCGGAGCCAGTCCCGCCGGAGCCTCTGAGCGCGGCGAGAACGAAGCCCGGTGAAAGGTGCGTCTCGGCGCACCGGGGTTGGGCGGGTGAGAACATCGACTGTTTCAGCATCCTACTAGAAAGGAACGACCAGACATGCCGCAAGATGCTCACAAGGGACTCGCCGTGATTCAGCAACAGCTGAAGGAGTTGGATAAGATCTTTCAGGATACGATGGAGACGTTGAATACGGCGTCGGGGATGGAGCGCGTGGCCAAATGGAAGGCCAAAACGGTCATAGCATTGACCGAGGCCGTGGATCAGACAGCCGGGCAGGATTTCGCCCGTATTCAACCGGGGCCTTCGTTCACCAATGACTTGGTCGAAGAATTTACGGATCTCATCGACTGTTTCAAGATCCCCCTCACGGTCTTATCCAAGACGCTCTCGCAAGCTGGGTCACGCCCATTGAGTGGGGGCTGACGGGTGCCGGGTCCTTCCTACCCTCCCGCAATCAAGCGACTCGGCCAAAATTTTCTCATTGATCCCAATATCGTCCGGAAGATCATCGCGCTCGCCGATTTGACGTCGGAGGACACAGTCTTTGAGGTCGGCCCTGGTCGTGGGGTGCTGACCGAAGCCCTGTCCCGCGTGGCGAGGCGCGTTGTCGCCGCTGAAATCGATCCGACGCTGCACGGGCTGCTGCTCGCGCGACAGGCTGAATGGCCGAACGTCGAGCTGGTCTGTGAAGACGCCCTCGCGTATCCGATTGAACGACTGCCACCGGGGACCATCGTGGTGGCGAATCTGCCCTATTACCTTTCAACCCCGTTGCTGTTCAGATTGCTCGACGGTCGAGATCGTGTTCCACGGATGGTCCTCATGCTCCAAAATGAAGTGGCGGACCGATTGGTGGCTGAGCCAGGCGGGTCCGACTACGGCGTCCTGTCCGTCATGGCCCAATATGCGGCCGACATCACCAAAGCGTTCAAAGTTTCCGCCAACTGCTTTCGTCCCAGGCCGGAAGTGGGTTCGGCGGTCGTATTGTTGAAGACGCGTGCGAGGGGGCGGCTCGGCTCTGAGGAAGAAATGCGGCTCCGATCGCTCGTGAAGGCTTCGTTCGCCCATCGCCGGAAAACCCTCATCAATTCCCTTCGCGATGAAGGCTACAAAGTTGAGCCGGTGATGACGGCGCTCCAAGAACTGAAACTCAGTCCCGCTTGCCGGGCCGAGACGCTGTCGGTGGAACAGTTCAGGGAGTTGACGCATCGATGTTGGTGAAGAGAACCCGCTGTGGGAGGGGATTTCCGCCTTCCCTCGTTTGAAATGACCCATTCTCTGTGCTAGCATCCGCCCTATGGGTGCATCCACCACGGCGAAGCGGGGCGAAGCTCGCCGCGCCCCTGCTCCCCCTTCCCACATCAAGCGTGAAGTGATCGGCGTGGTGCTGATCGCCTTGGCGCTCCTGACGCTCCTCAGTCTGGTGTCCTACGTACCGGGCGAGCTCAAGCCGGGGGCCTCGGCCATGCCCCCAACCAGAAATCTTATCGGATCGGTCGGCGCATTCTTCGCGTCCACCTTATTTTGGTTGATCGGCGGGGCCGCCTACTTGTTTCCGATTCTTCTCGGGCTCATGGGCGTCCGTTGTTTCACGCAGAGCGACCTCTCGATTCGCCTACGAAATGCCGGCGCCTCGCTGGGAGCGCTCGTGTTTCTCAGCGCGTTTCTCCATCTCGAGATCACGGCAGTCCCGACGTTATCGAGCGGCTTCGTCAATCGTGGGGTGGCAGGAGGGCTGTTCGGGTCCATCGTCGCCGAGGGCTTGAAAGCCTATTTCGCCAGTACGGGCGCGCACATCCTGATCATTGCGGGGTTTCTCGTATCGCTGCTCTTTACGGCCCCTCTCTCGCTGGCGCAGTTGGCTGCTCGGCTTCCGGACTGGGCCTCGTGGTTCTTCACCAAGGCTAAGGCGATGGTGCCGGAACGTTCGGCGGTCGAGCCGGTTGTTGAGTCTTCGCGCAAGGTGAAGACCAAACAGGCGAAATCCATTCGAGCGGTCATCGAAGAGGCGCTTCCCGTGACGGACTCGATTCCCATCGCACCGGTGGAACTGCCGGTGATTCAACCTCCGATGAGACCTGTTCCCGAACCAGAGGAGTCGATCGATGTGGATGTCGAACCGCCGGTCGTGGCGGCACGAGCCACGACCAGCACCTATCTGTTGCCCGACCCGGAAGAGCTCTTGAGCGATCCTTCCGGACCCTTGTCGAGAATATCTGACGAAGAACTCAAAGCGCAGTCTGAGATTCTGGCCAAGGCGCTGATGAGTTTCGGAATTGAAGGGAAAGTGACGGAGGTGCGTCCTGGGCCGGTGGTGACCATGTATGAGTATGAGCCGGCGCCGGGGACGAAGGTCGCGCGCATTGTCAATCTGGCCGACGACTTGGCCTTGGCGATGAAGGCGCTCAGCTTACGGATTGTCGCGCCGCTGCCTGGCAAATCCGTGGTGGGCATCGAAGTGCCGAATCCGTACCGCGAAACGGTCTCGATGAAAGATGTGGTGACAAGCGACGCCTTTACGAGGGCGCGGTCAAAGCTGACGTTGGCCTTAGGCAAAGACATCTTTGGCGCGCCGATGATCGCCGATTTAAAGACGATGCCTCACTTGTTAGTGGCGGGCGCGACGGGTGCCGGAAAGAGCGTCAGCTTGAACACGATGCTCGTGAGCCTCTTGCTGTCGGCCAGGCCGGACGAAGTGAAACTGCTCTTGATCGATCCTAAGATGCTGGAATTCCAGACCTACGAGGGCATTCCCCATCTGTTGCGGCCCGTGATCACCGATGCCAAATCGGCGGCCCGCGGACTGAGCTGGGTCGTCCAGGAAATGGAGCGACGCTACAAGTTGCTGGCCGAAGCGGGCGTGCGCAATATCGATGCGTACAACCGGAAGGTCGGCGGTGCACAGGGCGTGCTTGGCGAGGGGGCTGCAGAGACCAAAACCGATCAGGCCGAGTTGCCTATTCAGTTTTTGTCCGAAGAGGAGCGGCTTGCGGCGGGAGAGACGGCCATTCCGGACGGGAGTCCCGGTTCCTTCACTCCGCCGCCGACTCCGCCGGAGCCGCTCCCCTTTATCGTGGTGATGATCGATGAGCTGGCCGACTTGATGATGGTGGCGCCGAAAGAGGTCGAAGATAAAATCGCACGGCTCGCGCAGATGGCTCGGGCGTCCGGCATCCATCTCGTGCTGGCGACACAACGCCCCTCCGTCGATGTGCTGACAGGGTTGATCAAGGCCAATTTCCCGGCGCGCATCGCTTTTCAAGTCTCGTCGAAGACCGACTCCCGCACCATCCTGGACGCCAACGGCGCAGAGGCGTTACTGGGCCGCGGCGACATGTTGTATTTAGCCTCGGGAACGGGGCGTCTGATGCGCTTGCACGGGTCGTTCGTCTCCGACGACGATGTCAGGCGCGTGGTGGAATTCGTCAAAGAACAGGCCACCCCCACGTACAATCACGAGTTGCAATCGCTGAAGCAGGAAGAAGTCAAAGAAGAAGAGGCGCAGGATGAAGTCTACGAACAGGCCAAGGATTTGGTCCTGTCGACAGGCCAAGCCTCAGCGTCACTGATTCAGCGGCGGTTGCGCGTGGGATATCCGCGTGCCGCTCGGATGATCGAGCAGATGGAAACGGATGGCCTCGTCGGGGCGGCGGGTCGGGACGGCCGGCGAGAAGTTGTCGGGCGGCGAGGGCCGGTGGGGTCGGAGGAGGTATGAGGGGTGTGGAGGGTCGCTGCCGTGCTCGCGCACCGCGCACTCGGATTGATCGAATGGCGACATCAAGGGCTGTGCT
>JBKJWE010000081.1:0-2739 GCA_046717045.1 Nitrospiraceae bacterium
GTAATCCTCCCACCCAAACCCCCAGTGCCAACCATTCCAGAGTGAGGCAACAGACTGTTCCCCATCGAGGTCCTCGTGTCGCCACGCTACCGTTCTGCCTGGCCGGCTTCGAAGACGATTCGACCACCGACAATGGTCGTCATCACACGTCCCTTCACTTTCCACCCGGCAAACGGCGTATTGCGGCTTTTCGAGCGAAACTTAGCCGGATCTACTTCCCAGTGTTCCTGCGAGTCGACCACCACCACATCAGCGTCTGCACCGACAGCTAACGTCCCCTTCGCCAGACTGAACGCCTTCGCCGGTGAGGTACTCAATTTATCGACCGCAGCTTCCAAGGACAAGATTCCCTCCTCGACAAGCGCCAGCGTCAACGGTAACGCCGTTTCCAAGCCCACAATTCCGAACGGCGCTTCTGTAAACCCCTGCTGTTTTTCCTGGGTGGCGTGGGGGGCGTGATCCGTCGCAATCGCATCGATCGTCCCATCGCGCAATCCCTCCTTAATCGCCTGCACATCCTTCCATGTGCGAAGCGGCGGATTCATTTTCGCCAGCGTGTTGTAGCCTTTCACAACCTCTTCCGTAATCGTAAAGTGATGCGGGCAGGCCTCCGCCGTGACCTTGATCCCGCGCGACTTCGCCTCTCGGACCATTCGGACCGATCCTTCCGTACTGATGTGGGCCAGGTGCAGGCGCGCACCGGTGAGTTCGGCCAAGGCGACGTTGCGCGCCACCATCACATCCTCTGCCGCGGCAGGCATCCCCGGTAGTCCCAGCTCGGTCGATACGACTCCTTCATTCATGCACCCGCCTTCAGCCAGATGGAGGTCTTCGCAATGATCGATGACCGGCACGTCGAAAGCCAGCGCATATTCCATCGCCCGCCGCATCACCAAACTATTCATGACAGGCTTCCCGTCGTCTGAAATGGCGACACAGCCGGCTCGCCGCAAATCGCCGATCTCTGCCAGTTCCTTCCCTTCCGACCCTTTCGTGATCGCCCCGATCGGACAGACGTTGGCCAGTCCCGCCCCTCGGGCACGATCCAGCATGAATTCCGTAATGGCTTGATTATCATTGACCGGATTCGTATTCGGCATGCAACAGACCGTCGTGAATCCGCCCGCCACAGCCGCAGCCGCGCCGCTCTGAATCGACTCCTTATACTCAAATCCTGGCTCTCGGAAATGCACATGGAGATCGACGAATCCAGGAAGCACGAGCTTGCCCTCCGCATCGATCTTCGTCGCCCCAGCAGGCGCCTTTAGCGTCGGCGCCACCGCCACCACCCGACCCTGATCGAGCAGCACCTCGGCCACGCCATTGAACCGCCCCGGATCGATCACGTGCCCACCGGTAATCAGAATTGCCACGCTGCGCTCCTCTTTCGCACATAACAGAACCGACTAGATACGTGATCGATCCGACCAATGGTGAACCCTGTATTTGACGATGACGCTGGGCTACGCAGGATGATCAAAATGGCCGTGCAGCAAGGTCGCAACTTAACTTGCTCCTGACATCAGATACAAAATGCCCATGCGCACCGCGACGCCGTTCGCCACTTGATCGAGAATCACAGAGGACAAACTATCGGCCACTTCCGGCGCAATCTCCACTCCCCGATTGATCGGCCCCGGATGCATGACGATCGCACCGGGATCGGCCAACTTCACTCGTTCCGCGGTCAATCCATAAAGTCGCGCATATTCGCGGATCGTCGGAAACAGCGCGCGCCCCTGCCGCTCTAACTGCAAACGCAACATCATAATGACCTGCACGCCGCGCAACGCCTCATCGAGATTGTAATAGACCTTGGCCCCCAGCTTGTCGATCCCGTAGGGCATCATCGTTGGAGGACCGACAAGCCGCACTTCCGCGCCTAGCTTCGATAGCGCGTGAATGTTGGAGCGCGCCACGCGGCTATGGGCGACGTCACCGACGATCGCAACCCGCAACCCCTCGAAGGACATGCCCCGCTCGCGGATCGTATAGAGATCCAATAAGCCTTGCGTCGGATGCTCGTGCCACCCATCACCGGCATTGATGACTGAGGACTTTACGCCGCGGGCCAGCGCCTCGGCAGCTCCCGCCGAGGGATGCCGCAACACGATGATATCTGCCTGCATCGCATCGATGTTGCGCGCCGTATCAAGTAGGGTTTCGCCCTTCACCACACTGCTGGATGAGGGCGAGAAATTGATGACGTCGGCGCTCAACCGTTTCGCCGCCAGCTCGAATGAAGTGCGGGTTCTCGTGCTCGGCTCGAAAAATAGGTTGACCACCGTCCGGCCACGAAGCGCCGGGACTTTCTTGATTTCACGCCCGGTCACCTCTTTGAAGGAGTCCGCTGTCTCGAGGATCAACTTAATCTCGTCGACCGACAAGGGAGCCAGGCTCAAGAGGTCTTTCCGTTTGAGACTCATGATGCCCTCCGCCTCACGACTTCAGAATAACCACGCGATCGTCTTCGCGTTCTTCTTCCAGCAACACCTGAATGTTTTCCTCGCGGGACGTCGGAATATTCTTCCCGATATACGTCGCCTTAATCGGGAGCTGCCGGTGGCCGCGATCGACCAGCACGGCGAGTTGAATTTCCGCCGGCCTACCCAAATCGATCAACCCATCCATCGCCGCCCGGATCGTCCGTCCGGTAAACAGCACATCGTCGACCAGCACGATGATCTTGTCGGAGATATCGAACGGAACAGAGGTCCTGCGCAGAATCGGCTGTTCCTT
>JBKJWE010000082.1:0-3472 GCA_046717045.1 Nitrospiraceae bacterium
CAACAGGCCTGCCCCAACCTGAAAATTGTCGCCTTTCCGACCTTGGCGTTGTGGGCCGAAATAATTAGGGACTCCACGACGAAGCAATTCCGTCACGACCAGCGGGACGCTCTCCCCTGCGTGTGACTCGACGTCGCGCACCGTTAAATGGAACCTGTTCCCTCCATGATGCCCCGTACGCAGTCGGTTTAGATGCCGTCCGAGCACGTTCACCGCCAGGATCTGTTCATCTGTCATGATGAGGGCGAGTTGGTCGGCCTCCACACCCAGAAGCGATACCATCTGTGTGGTCACGGCCCGCGCGTCTTTCAGGCCCGCTACGCCGATTGCCTGCGCCTTGATACCTAAGACCGAGGAGAGTCTCTTGACCACATCCGGAGTCGACAATCCACGTTTCTTCAGCGAGATGTAGAGATGTTCTCCTTCGCCACAGGGTAAGTACAGCGGGAGTTCTTCGACCTGGAAATCCTCTGGGCTGGTGCGGATCGCCCCGCCGATTCCAGAAATCGCGGCGGTCAGATAGGGCAGTTCAGCGGACATGAGCCGTTCGTTCTCCCGCACAAAGTAAGAATCTCGTGCCCAAATCAGCGAAGAAGCAGAGACCAGCGCCCCAGCATGTTATACTTTCTCCATGTCTCATGACGGCCCCAACATGAACCGCTATGTCGTGGCGATGTCTCTTGCCTTCAGCGCCATAACCGGAGTCTCCTCCCACGCCTACTCCGGCAACAGCGACGTCTATGGAATGTTCACGCAACATATTCGGACGCAAGTCGATCGAGACAAACAGGCGTTCCTCCAAGCCAGCAACTGTACCAAGTGGTTCTACAAACCGAAAACAGCACCCCTATCGCCTCCCCTCGAACGCATCGCCTGGACCATGAGGGATGCCCAGCGTAGCGAAGGGGACTGCCGGCGCCTGTACCCTGGCGGGTTGAATGCGGTCCGTGAAGATTTCGCCAAAACACAAACGTCATTCTCCTTGAGCTTAACATTCTACGAATTCGCTTTGGTCGGCGACCGCGATGACGACGGTCGCTACAGCGCCGACGAAATCAAAGACATCTTTCTTGCCCTGACCCTCTTCTACGACGCAGCCCATCCCCCCGCGACCTTCGCCGAGGCCCTCACCGCCCGATTCGATACCTGGCACAAAACCCGCAACCTTGAGCGCCTGATGGAAGGCATGAGCCGCCTCTATGAACAGGGGTATCGTGTGACCGCTGCCGACCGGGCTGAACTGGATCGGGTGATGCGATGAATCGTCGGGTCGTTTCGTCCTGGCCCGACCGAGTCCGGGCGTTCATCGGCCATTGTATGAGTGAGCCGTTCTATAGGGTCTTCAGCCTCATGCCGGGCTTGGAGACGGGGCTCGCCGACCATGACATCTCTCGGATCTGCAGCCCGCACCGCCTCCTGGCAGGTCGTCGCGCCGTCCACTTGAGCGACCTGCACCTCGACCGTTATCTCCCGCGGCACGATCACATCGTCTCAGCCGTGGACGCGCTTCATCCGGACTGGATCTTCATCACGGGCGATCTCCTCAACGTCCCAGAAGGGCTGCCGCATCTTTTCCGCTTCCTGACTCGACTACAAGCCATCGCCCCGGTGTTCGCCACGTTGGGAAATCACGACCACTATAGCGGCGTTCCCATCGATCATTTTGCAGACCTGGCCGGTCGGCACAAGATCACCTTGCTGATCAACCAAACAGTCTTCATACAGACGAACGGCGGCGAGTTGGCGATTGCCGGAGTCGACGATCCCTCGCTCCATCGCGCCGATCTCCGCTGTCTTCCCCCTCAGACCGACGGACGATTCACACTGCTCTTGGCCCATGCCCCGAACATTCTCGACCAGCTCGCCGACCACCACGCCGTCGATCTGATCCTGTGCGGACACAGTCACGGAGGCCAGTGGCGCATTCCCTTTGTTCCTACCTTCTGGCTGCCTCCCGGATGCAGCGGGCGCGTCGCAGGATCGCACCGCGATGCGCGAAACCGCCCCCTCTATGTCAATCGTGGCCTGGGCTGGTCGTTTCTTCCCTTCCGGTTCAACTGTCGGCCGGAAATTGCGCTGATCGAATGGACCGCTGAATGCGCTGCAACCGACCTTATGGCCGCCTGATCCGCTCCAAGGCCTCTTTGGCCCGGCTGCGGACCGTTTGATCCCAATCTTCCTTCATCGCGTACTCAAGTTTGGCCCTCGCATCCGAAGCGCGCAACCGTCCCAACCCCAAGGCCGCACTCGACCGCACGTAGGCATGGTCGTCTTCTAACGCCTTGAGGAGCAGCGGTACGACCGTCTGGTCTTGAAGCACGCCCAGGTGACTCGCCGCCATGCCGCGAATCCGATGTTGCTTCTCGCCCAGCGCCCGTTGCAACGTCGTGGTGAACAGGTCTTTGAGCGCCGACACGGCGGATTCCAACCCGATGATGCGATAGTCGTTCACCTCGATTAAGGAAAAGGCCAGTTCCAACTTTTGGTCTCGCCCCGTTTCCCGCTCGAACGCCGCAAGCAAACGGGTGCGCTCTCGACGCTTGGCCCGTCCGCGCCGGATGCGCCGCACAATCGTGATGAGGGTCGCCGCCATCGCCAGACCGATCCCTGCGAGAGGAATCGCTTGATCGACAAGATAGTCTTGGGTCTCCAGCGCAAGCCGCTTCCACACCCACACCATGGCAATGACGAACCCGATCAGCAACAGAATCGCCGTGAGATTCGCCTGCCCGGCCTGCTTGGATTGATCGCGGTGATTCATCGAGTGTGCATCATAGGGAGACGGGCTTTGGCGCGTCAACGGACCAGTGCCCACATCTTCTCTCAGTGAAGCCTGCTCGATCCTCTAGTGCGCGCGTCCCCCACCCTCACTACTTTGCCCTAAAGGGAGCAGCCAGACTGTCCTTGACTGCGCACATCGAGCGACCATCATCCATCTAAATGCTCCCTCCAAGCTTGCTCGTTATCTCTAAGGGAATGGGGGCTGATTGATCTCCCACTGCGCGCAACTTTCTCACCCGCCCACCCACAGGCACGCCGAGACGTGTCATTAGCCCGAGCGAGAGTCTTCCGCTTTTCCCCACTTTGCCCTCAGGGGAGCGGCCAGACTGTCCTTGACTGCGCGCATCGGACGAGCACAGTTTTATCGTGCGCGTTCTGCGAGCAAAAAGGATGGTCTGGCTGCTCCCCTCCTCACCCCTTGACCCTTCGTCCTAGTACGTACTACTCTCGCTCTGCATGGATTTTCCCGAGCTGAAAGACGACGCCTACTTGAAAGTCCTCCGGCCTCTGGTCGAAGTCTACGCGGCGTTCTTGCGCGTCGACAACCGCCACATTCGCTCGATGCGGCTCACACCATCGCAGTTCGATGTGATCGCGACGTTGGGAGATACCGACGGCATGACCTGTTCCGAACTCTCCGCCAAGACCTTGGTCACGAAAGGGACGCTGACCGGCGTGCTCGATCGTATGG
>JBKJWE010000083.1:0-3369 GCA_046717045.1 Nitrospiraceae bacterium
GCGAAGGCATCGAGGTGCGGTCCGAGTGCGCTCCGCCGTAACCGGGCAATGACGCCCTGGCGTACAAAGGTCTGTTCGAGCATATGTTGTGCCTTTTCTGCAAAAGTTGTCTGGAAAAGGCACAGGATCGCACGTCTTGATCATGCAAAGGAGGGAAACTTTCCGCGTGTTGATCTGACGGGATGGCAGAGACAGCAGAGGTCAGCACTTGGCATGATCTGGTACTTGAGATGATCGCCGGAAAATTTACTGTCAGCATTCCAGGCACGTCGCCGTTCACGATTCCGGGTGTGTTGTCATGTCGATGCTCGCAAGAGTCTCCTGTCCGTCGTGCCCGTGCTTCCCCGCCCGCGGGGTCGGCTGGCTAAAATACGTACCGTTCGGGATGACATGAGAAGACGTCAGGGGGGAAACCCGGGCGAGTTCCTCATCGGTAATCGTCTCCCCACCGGCGCGCAGCTGTTCAACGATCTGCGCCATCTGCATGGTATTCCAGAGCACCACGGCATTGGACAGCAGACTCAGACACGTCGCTTTATTCATGATTTCTTCGTAATCCCCCGTCTGAAAGGCGCCCTGGTTAGCAAAAAACAGGCGGCGGGCCAGCTGGTGGCGCCCTTCACCCCGGTTGAGTTGGAGTTGCATCCGTGCCCGGAGGGGTTCGTCCTGGATATAGCGTAAGAGGTAGAGACTGCGCAAGGCTCGGCCCAACGCCGTCAGGGCCTTGGCCAAGCGATCGGAGGAGGCACTGCTGGCTAAGCGCCGCAAGACGACGTGCGCTGGGGCTGTCCGGTTACGCAACGACGCGGTCAGCCGCACGAGCGGATCCCATTGTTCACGGATCAGGGCCATATCCACCGTGTCCCGGAGTACTGCGTCGAGACACCCATAGTGTTGGCTCCGATCCAGCTTATAGAGGTGTTGTTTACTCACATTGAGCCGGGGCATCAAGGAAAAGCCTAAGAGATGACAGAGTCCGAAGAGTTGGTCGGTAAAGCCATGTTGGTCGACAAAGTGTTCCTTGGGACGCAAGACCGTATCGTTCCTGAGGAGCCCATCCAGGACATAGATGGCTTCCCGCACGGAACACGCAATCACTTGGGTGTGAAAGACACTGTGCTGGTCCGCGACATGGGTATAGACCGTGAGCGCCTGATCGTAGTAGCCGAAGTACCGCGGATAGAGCGAGCCCAGCAGCGAACTGGCTTGTAACCCAAAGCGTTGGCCATCTGAGGAGGTGATGGTCCCGTCCCCCCACACGGTACTGAACGGTAAGCGATGGTGGAAGTCGACCACGCACGCATTGGCGGCTTGCAGGGTGTCCTCCCGGAGGCACCATTGCGACATGTCTTGGAGCATATCGGTGGTAATGTCGTCCACACTATGCGCCATGGCAGCAATGCCTAGATTCGTCCCATGCGCAATCAGTGTCGCGAGGAGGGTCTTCGTAAAGTTGGGGATACGGGGCATCCGTTCTCCTGGGCGTCGAAAGGCCTGCGTGAACGCACACCAGTGGTCGACCTGCATCAGCAGGTCTTCAATACGTACGAGCGGGAGCGCCCCTTCAATCGTCCGCCGGAGCTGCGTGAGCCGCGGGGGCAGTTCGAGGGCCTCGCGCCGTTTCAGATGCAGCCGACCGGCACGAAGGGTCGCACAGGCATTCTCCGCGAGTCCCTGCGCCGCCTGCTGGGCCGTCTCGTGAAAGGTGGTAGTGAGACGCGTCAGAAAATCGTCGGGCGCTTGGGGCAGCTGCAGTTCGGTATACGCCGTGTCCCGTTCCTGCGTCCACCGGGTGGGCGCATAGATGAGATGCGCAAAGGAGGTATGCCGGCGACTGGCAGGCAGGAACACGTCGCCGGCGCGTAAGCCATCCCGGACAGCCACGGCGAGGCCAAGTTCCCAGGTGCGCCGATCGATCGTGCCATCCCCCTGGTGCAAGGCGGCCTGGAATTTACTCGGCACAAAGGCGGTGGAGGTCTGCGGGGGCACTGTTGTCCGCGTCCCCGCATCGAGCTGACGCACCACGTCCAGACCCGCGAGGATTGCCTCACTTCCCGGTTCCCCGTCAAAAGGCAGGGCAAAGAATGCGGGGAAATACCGGCGGAGTCCCGGGTACCGTGCCCGCAAGGCATCAATCTCGCCGCGCTCCTCCAGGCGTTGGCGCTCGTCACAGGTCTCGACGGCGGCGCGCAGCACCGCCGCATCGATATCGTGCAGTAAGGTGGCTAAGGTGGTTTCGGAAGGCCGGTCGGGATCGAGTAAGGTTTTCCCCGTCTGGATTAAGATGGCTAACCCCCGCTTGGACTGCCGGCGGACCTGACGGTAGCGTGTTTCAAACGTATGGGTGGCTTCGCGGATTTTCTTACTGAGCAGCTGATCATGCAGTGCCACCACATGGTCTAAAATCGTCTTCTGAATCTCGACCAGAAAACACGCGGTGAGGGCGTAGCGTTTCTGCTCGGGAAAGCGGCGAAACGTCTGGGCATCGTGTCGTTTGGCCAGATCCGCCAAATAGCGAATCATTGGCGGGCTGACGCTCCGGAGATCAATCGTGTCCACGCCAAGGGTCTGGAGGAAATGATAGCGGTCAATATACCGGAGGATGACGGCGTTACTGGCTTCTGGAGGATATTCCTTCAGTTGCCAGAGCATGGAGCGGCGGGCGCCGGCCGGGACGTGGAGTAACTCGTCGATGGCGTGCTGGAGTGCCGGGGACAACCCGCTCACAATGCGCTGGTAGACAGCGTCCTGGGCCCGCGCGATCACGGACGTGATGAGCTCTTCGAGGGTGGAGCGGCTGGGGAGGACAATCCGCCAGGCGCGGAGCAACTCTTCCGCCCGCGTCACCAGGTCATGGGGAAGCAGCTCGTCGGTAGCGCGCTGCGTCAGCCAGTGGGTCAGCCGTGTCCGGGCCTCGTCATCAAAGGCGTGCCAGCCCAGATAGGTGCGAATGCGCTGCCGATGGTCGGTCTCCGTGGCCAAGCGTCCCAGCACGTCCCCAAAGAGGACCAAGGGCAGCTCCAACTGGCGGGCAAGATAATTCGTGATGGCGACCGGCGCGGGTGTGGTCTCTGGCAGAAAGCGACCATACGTCCGGAGGACACAGAGCTGCACGGCAAAACGGCGCCGATTCGCCTCGCCCTGACACCGCAGCACTTCGTCGCGATCCCGGGCAGACAGAGTCCAGAATTGGGCCAATTCCTCCACGCTCGGGGCTTCCGGCAACAGCAGGGACGGGAGACGGCGCGGTACCACCGTACCCGCCGCCAATGGAGGACTTGTGTCAGGCGTCCACATAGAACTGACTCCTCTGAGGGCAGACTGGCCAGGGCAGAGTGCCGTGGCCTCTGTGATCACAAAGGGTGGAGG
>JBKJWE010000084.1:0-2791 GCA_046717045.1 Nitrospiraceae bacterium
GATTCCCGCCTTCAAGCTTGGGAAAGAATGGCGATTCGTACGTTCGGATTTGGAACAGTGGATTCGCGACCGGATCAAGAGTCCGATCGCCTCGTGAAGGAGATGTGGCACTGATGTTCGCCGGCGATTATCTCTGCAAAGTGGATGAGAAGGGACGGTTCATCGTCCCCTCGCCGATCCGCGAACAAATCGAGTCTGAAGGACAAGCCGTCATGTTCCTAAAAGGCCCGGAAGAGTCCATCCTGATTTACTCGATGAAGGAATGGGAGAAGGTCCTGGAGCGGACGAAAACCACGCTAGACGAAGAACAAAGCCGTCTCTTCATGCACTTTGTGGTCTCGGAAGCCGGTACATCGGAAATCGACAAAGCCGGGCGCATCCTGATTCCAGGACGGCTACGCAAACTCGTTCCTCTGGATGAGGACCAAGAAGTGATCCTCGTCGGCCTGTTCCATCGTATGGAAATCTGGAATCCCCACGAGTGGCGCCGCTATATCGCTCGCTCCGAAGAACGGTACGAGCAGAACATGGCGAAGATTCTCAATCTCCTGTAGTCCACACGCATGCCCACGGTTCAACGTCCGACGCGACTCCCCGTCTCGAAGATTCCGCTCCGTGTCGTCTCGTATCGCCCATTCAGTCAAAAGGCAGCCCCCCCCTTACCGACTATCACTCCGACCGTCCAACGACGCGTGACCCGAGTACGACAAGCTCAGCCACAGATCGATTCCGTCACCCGTCTCCCGCAGGCCATCGCACAAGCTGATCCAGAATTTCTTTCGCTCACGCTGCCGGTGCCCCCCAGCATCAACCACCAATATGCGACCGTGAACGGCCGACGCCTGCTGTCATCCGAAGGCCGAACCTATAAGGCACAGGTCGCACAACTCGTTTGGCTCTGCCTCGCACAATCGGCCCACCGAGCGACGCTGCTCTCCCGGCTCAAGTCCGAGTCGCTCGCACTCTCGATCCGATTCTACTTCACCTCAGCCCTCAGGCGGGACGTCGATGGCGGGCTCAAGATCACGCAAGACGCGATCTGTGAAGGACTCGACATCAACGATAACCGTATCGTGGAAACCCACCTTTACAAACGTGTCGATAAGAACCATCCTCGCATCGAAGTGCGCCTGACGCTTGCAACGTCCTGACGCGGTTGCGCAAGTGCTTCCGGTTGCTCGCTTCTCACGCACAGAGTCCCGTCTCATTCACAGCGCTTCAACAAAGAACCGAGATTTGCGGCTGAAACAGCTATTCGTAGCGGAGCGCTTCGATGGGATTGAGACGCGACGCCTTGTTGGCAGGATAGAGCCCAAAAAACAGCCCCACGGCGAGGGAAAAAAAGAACGCCGTCACGACCACGTTGCTGGAGATAATCGTCGGCCAGCCAGCGATCACGGTGGTGAGCTTCGCGCCGACGATGCCTAGCACGATTCCCAATAGCCCCCCGAGCAGACTCAACGTCATCGCTTCGATTAAAAACTGCATGACAATATGTCGGCGTTTGGCCCCCACCGCCATGCGGACGCCGATCTCTCTGGTTCGCTCCGTCACGGACACCAACAGAATGTTCATGATGCCGATCCCGCCGACCAAGAGCGATACCGACGCGATGGCGAACAGCATCATCGTCAAGGTCTGACTCGTCCCTTCCTGGACTTTTCCAATGTCGACCTGGGTTCGAGTCGTAAAATCGTCGGCTCGATCTGCCTGTAGTCGATGCCGGGCCCGGATCACCTCTCGAATTTGCTCCACCGCCTCCGGCAGATCCTCCGCCCGATCCGTCGAGGCAAACACCGCCCCGACGGACCCAAGAAATGGCGTGCCGAAGACCTTCCGCTCCGCCGTTGTAAACGGGATAAAAATGACATCATCTTGATCCGACCCTTGCGCCGACTGCCCCTTCGGTGACAGGACACCGATCACGCGAAAGGGCACGTTCTTAATCCGAATGACGGCGCCGACAGGTTCTTCCCCAGGTTCGAAGAGATTGTCCACAACGGTTTGCCCGAGCAGCGCTACCCGTGCGGCACTGTCAAGATCTGCCTGCGTGAACGGCCCGCCGCTGCTGAACGACCAATCGCGAATCGTCAGATAGCTGGGCGAGACACCGTTGATCGTCCCGTTCCAATTTCGGTTCCCATTGACGATCTGCATGACATCGCGCTTCGCCCATCCGGTATCGGCCAGCAAGGGAATGCGCTTCTTGAGTTCCAAGGCGTCGGACACCGTCAGGGTTACTGCGCCCCCCTGCCCGCCCCGCACGCCGCTCACCGTCGTGGATCCAGGCCATATGATGATCACGTTGGTTCCCATCGTCGCGATTTGCGCCTGCACCGCCCGCTTCGCCCCCTCGCCGATACTCACCATGGCAATCACCGCTGCCACGCCGATCACGATGCCCAGCATGGTCAGCCCCGCGCGCAAACGATTGCGTCCGAGGATGCGCAACGCCGTCATGATTGTCAGCCACACGAATGCGCCCATTCAGACCTCGACCTGGCCGGCCAATGCACGCGCATTGGTCTTGCGATCGCTCAATACTTGCCCGTCTTTCATCACGACCTCACGAGACGCATAGGTCGCCACTTCCGGCTCGTGCGTCACCAAGATAATGGTGATGCCTTCCTCGCGGTTCAACGTAGCCAGAATCGTCATGATTTCCTGACTCGACTGCGTATCCAAATTTCCCGTCGGCTCATCCGCCAGAAGCAGCGAGGGCGATGTAACAAACGCCCTCGCGATGGCCACCCGTTGCTGCTGCCCACCGGACAGTTGCGTGGGATAGTGA
>JBKJWE010000085.1:0-5898 GCA_046717045.1 Nitrospiraceae bacterium
CTTTACCGACGCATTGAGCCCGTGTTTTTTATAGAAGCCCAAAGGCTCCGCCATGATAATGGGAGTTCCACACGTAATGGGGATGAACGCCACCGACACATCCTTCTTTTCGGGCTTTCCGACAGGATCGGCCGCAAACGCCTTAAGCGTTACTAAGGGAAACACCTCTCCGATCAACGCGGCCAGGGCCGCTCCACCGAGCCCGGCCAGTAATTGCCGGCGTGTCGGCCCAGCGGCCTCTAATACCGCCGCAACGACGGATTGCTCCATCGTCCGGTCGAAATACTGCTCAGAGGACGGAGATGCTGACTCGTGCCGGTTCACTGTGTCACCACCGTTGCTTCGTACGATCGACATGGCCGGACTCCCTTCTGAGAAGCTGCCTCACGCAACCTTCGAACAACATCGAAACACTTTCATCTGGACCACTCTCTCAAACAACAAAGCGTCCTCCCCCGCCTGAGTAGGAAAGGACGCCATTGTCCATACGATTAGGATGCGCCCATCCCATCTTCTCGAGACATCACTGTCTCCGGTCTCTCGTGCGAGAAACAATACGGCGTCCGCCACTCTGTATCAGAATGACGGACGCCGTTGTCCGTTTGTCTTGTTCGAGGGCATCAGCCGAGGCGCCGTTGCCTCGACCACGCTGGTGGAAGAAATTTGTACCACGGCTCTCTTCCAACCGTCAACCCATACCTTGGACGGGCTCAACGTCATTACACGTCGTAGTAGAGGAAAAACTCATAGGGATGCGGGCGCAAACGCATGGTATCGACCTCCCTGCTGCGCTTGTAGCCGATCCAGGCCTCGATGAGATCCTCCGAAAAGACGCCGCCTTTAAGCAGGAACTGGTGATCCTTCTCCAAATTATGGAGGGCTTCATCCAGGCTGCCCGGCATCGTCCGGATCTTTGCCGCTTCTTTTGCTTCGAGATCGTACAGATCCTTCTCAGCCGGTTCGCCTGGATTAATCTTGTTCTCGATACCGTCCAAACCTGCCATGAGCATCGCGGCAAAGGCCAGATAGGGATTGGCGCCCGGATCAGGGAACCGCACTTCAATTCGCTTCGCTTTTGGGCTGGGCGAATACATGGGGATGCGGATCCCGGCCGAACGGTTTCGGCTCGAATAGGCTAGCAACACCGGCGCTTCGAAGCCGGGCGTGAGCCGCTTATACGAATTGGTCGTGGGATTGGTAAGGGCCGCCAGCGCCGGCGCATGCTTCAAAATGCCGCCGATGTAATGAAGGCACATCTGCGACACACCCGCGTATTCTTTCCCGGCGAACAGCGGCTTTCCGTCTTTCCAGATGCTCTGGTGCGTGTGCATACCGCTTCCGTTATCGCCGAAGATCGGCTTCGGCATGAAGGTCACGGTCTTGCCGTGCCGGCGGGCGACATTCTTGACGATGTACTTGTACATCATCATCTTGTCGGCCGTTCTGACCAACGAATCGAAGCGGATGTCGATCTCGGCCTGTCCAGCCGTCGCCACTTCATGGTGATGCTTCTCGATCTCGATCCCCGCCTTTTCCATCTCGATAATCATTTCGCTGCGGATGTCCTGTTGGGTATCGGTCGGCGGAACCGGAAAGTACCCTTCCTTGTGGCGAATCTTTCCGCCCAAATTGATACCCTCCTGCCCCATGTTCCAGACGCCTTCTTCGGAATCGATGAAATAGTAGCCACTATGGCTCGTCTGATCGTAGCGCGCATGGTCGAAAATGAAAAACTCGGCTTCCGGTCCCCAGTAGGAAATGTCGCCGATTTTGGTGTTCTGGAGATGCCTCTCTGCCTTCTGCGCGATATACCGGGGATCGCGGTCATACGTCTCCCGCGAGATAGGATCGACCACGTTGCCGACCAGGGTCAGGGTCGGGACGGCGCAAAAGGGATCGAGGCAGGCCGTGGCGGGATCCGGCACGACCAGCATGTCGCTGTTGTTGATCGCCTTCCAGCCTCGAATTGAGGACCCGTCGAGACCTGACCCATCCTTGAACAACCCCTCCGTCAATTCGTTGACGGGAATGCTGAAATGCTGCCAGGTTCCGATAAGGTCCACAAACTTGAGGTCCACGATCTGGACTTTGTTCTTCTTTGCGAACTCCAATACTTCACGAACGTTCATCCCCCCTCCTCCTTTCAGATCCCTGCTGATGAGACCGCCTGTGCAGCCGATTAGGCTGCTTTGACCTCGAGAAAATTCTCGATCGCCTTCTCGACTCCTGTTCGCAACCGTTCCAGTTGCTCGTGCTCGCTAAGCTTCTTCCCACGCTGGTCCTTCACATAGAAGACGTCCGCCACCTGGTCAAGCCTGGTGGAGATGCGGGCAGCATGAATCGACAGGCCGAGTTGAAAGATCGCATTCGTGATCACGTGCAACAGACCCTGGCGGTCGTCCGCGAAGACGTCGACGATCGTAAATCCGTCCGACGTTTCATTGTCGATCCGTACTTCCGTGGCTTCCCGCGCTTTCGGCAAGGGGCGGGTCATCTTCAATCGGGCTCCCCGACGCAACACATCGTCGACGTGCTCCCAGCCCTTCAGCACCGCCGCAATACGCTCTCCGACGGTCTGCCTCCGATCGACCGGAGGCGCGCCGTGATAGTCCGGGTCCGCGACTTGAAACGTATCGACGACGATGCCGTCGGTTCGAGTGAGAATCTGCGCGTCCAAAATCTGGAGGCCGCTGCCGGCCATGACGCCGGTGATCTTCGAGAAGATTCCGGGCGTCAGATCGTTGTGAGTAATGACCGCATATTCGCAGATGCCCAATTCCTCGTTGAAGTCGGATTCGACCTGCACCTCTCCCGCATGCAGCCGACGGACCGCCGCCAGATGCGCCGCGATACGGGCGGCTGGCATCCCGCATACGTAGCGCTCAGGGAACAACCGCAGCTGCGCCTCGATCCAGTCCGGCGTCACCCCGCTGGGCCCGGCGAGCGCCGGTTGCCGGCTCACGTCTCCTGCAATCTTGGCCAATTGTTCCGGTGCACCGGTTGTTTCTCGTTCTCCCGATACCTCCGGCATCGTCCGATGATACAACTCAATCAGCAAGGACTCCTTCCACTTCGTCAACACGCCGGGGCCGACCGCCGCGATATCGGCCGCAGTCAGCGCGAGCAGCTTCTTCAGCACTTCCGGTGTCCCGACTTCGCGCGCGAAGGGCAAGACGACTTTCACATCGTTGGGGTCTCGGCGAAAGGCGGTGTGGGCCATCAACAGATGGCGATATACAAGGAAGGTCAGCGTCCGCGTCTCCTGCTCGTCGAATCCGAGCCGGGCCGCCGTCTCTTCTGCCAGGCGCATGCCGACTTCACTATGGTCCTCTTCCTGCCCTTTCCCCAAATCGTGCATCAGCACGGCAAGGTGGAGGATATCCTTCCGCTTGATGCTCCGATACACATCCCCCAACACCCCTTGATCCTGGTCCAAGGCCTCGGCCCGGCTGACGGCGAGAAGGCTGTGCTCATCGACCGTGTACTTATGATATTGATTGAACTGCATCAGACCGCGTACCGTGCACATGGCAGGCACCAACTTTTCCAGCACATAGGCTCGATGCATCGCCTCGAGCGTCTTGGCCGTGCCAGGACCCGCTAAAATCGACAGGAACGTCCGACTCACCTCGGGCGTTCGATAGGCCTCGACCGAGACGTTTTCGACGTGCCGGTGAATGTCTTCCAGTAACGGCGGGGCGATCGTGAGCTTTTGCCGACGCGCAAGGTCGAAGAGGCGGAGGAGCAGGGCCGGGTTCTCCATCACCTTCGCCCGTTTCTCTTCTGCAACGGTCAAAACTCCGCCGCGCACCACAAAATATTCATCGACCCGAGCCGCCGGGAAGAACCGAGAAATCCGTCGCCACAACGGCACGCTCCGACAGCGCTCGACAAAGCGCGTGCAGCGCTCGTGCAACCCCATCGTGTACTGATAGTACTGCTGCATGAATTGCTCGACCGCCAGCAAATGCGGCTGATCCTGAAACCCGAAATGCTGCGCCAGCCAGACTTGTTCATCAAAGCTCAGGATTTCTTGCGCCGTTCCTGCATGCACGTGGAGGAGGGCCCTCACCCGCCACAAAAACTCTCTGGCTTCCGTCAAGGCCAGCGAGTCGGCTCGGGACAGAATGCCCCGATCGGACAGTTCACGAATCGTCGGCACTTGGTAGCGGGCCATGCCGGCCCATTGAAGCAGATGCAGATCACGTAGCCCGCCTTTACTCTTCTTCACGTTCGGTTCGAGCAGATAGACCGTCTCGCCGAACTTGTCATATTCGCGGCGACGCTCTTCCAGTTTTTGATCCAAGTACTTGTCCGTCGCTTTCACGACCACTTTCCGCACATACCGGCTGTGCCACTCTTGAAACAGATCGGCGCTCCCCGCCAGAAACCGGGCTTCCATCATCGAGGTCTTCACCGTCGCGTCCGTCTCGGCGAGTTCGATGCTGTCGGCAATCGTCCTGACACTATGCCCGACCTGGAATCCGCAATCCCACAAGGGGTGCTACACCGCACGGACGAGCGATTCGATCTGCGACTGCGCCTCGGGACGAAATAGGAACATCAAATCGATATCCGAATGGGGAGCCAATTCTCGACGGCCATAGCCCCCGAGAGCCACCACACAACAGTGCCGAAGGCCGGCCGAGGCCAGCGCATCACCGCACTGCCGCACGGCGGCGCGGTACCGCCCGACGATCAGTCCATCGACCAATTCGGTCATTGCGGCAATCGTCTCGACCCCTGACGCCCCCTCCATCACGCGCTGACCGATCGCGCGGCGTTGTTCGGCGAGAAAGGCGCCGAGCGTGGCCGCCTCGACGTCGCCGCCGGCTGAATTCGACATGTTCACGTCTGCCTTCATCACAGAGCGGTTTCTCCGGTTTCCCCGGTTCGGATACGCACGACAGCGCTGACGTCCCGCACGAAAATCTTGCCATCTCCGATGCTTCCCGTCTTGGCCGCTCGTGTAATTGTCTCCAACACCCGCGGGACCTGGCTATCTTGAATAGCGACTTCGATTTTGACCTTGGGCACGAATTCGATCGTGTACTCTTGGCCCCGATAGGTCTCTTTATGACCTTTCTGGCGGCCAAACCCTTTTACCTCGGTCACCGTCATCCCTTGTACACCGATTTCAAGCAAGGCATCTTTCACCTCATCGAGCTTGAACGGCTTAATGATGGCTTCAACTAGTTTCATATCTGCCTCCGATTCGGCCCAATGTGTTGAGCTGTCAGCCATTCGACAAGCGATCCGAACATCCTGGTGAAGGCTGATAGCTATCTGCTTTACTCACGAATACGCACGCTCATTATGTTGCGTAAGATCCAATCCTGTGGCTTCCTCTTCCGGCGAAACGCGCAATCCCATAGCCCCTTCCACGAGCTTCAGTATCAAATACGTCCCCACGAACGAAAAAATGACGGTTGCCGCAACCGCGACCACTTGAATCCCGAACTGACCGGAATGACCGAAGAACAGTCCGTCTGCCCCTCCAGGATTCACGGCTTTCGAGGCAAAGAGCCCGACAGCCAGAGTCCCCAAAATTCCGCCCATGCCATGGGTTCCCATGACATCAAGCGCGTCATCATAGCCGATCTTTCCCTTCCAAACAATTGCGATGTAGGAACACATGCCGGCCACGAGGCCCGTCACCATGGCGGCTCCCGGACCGAAATAGCCTGCTCCAGCCGTCGACGTCGCCAGCCCGGCGACCGCCCCGCTGGCGATCCCGAGGACCGTCGGTTTTCCTCGATGCTGCCATTCGACAATCATCCACCCAAGCGCCGCCGACACCGCCGCCACGTGCGTCACCGTCACGGCGCCGACCGCCACGGCATTCGCCGCGCGCGCGCTGCCGCCGTTGAAGCCGAACCACCCCATCCACAGCAAGCC
>JBKJWE010000086.1:0-7866 GCA_046717045.1 Nitrospiraceae bacterium
ATAGTCCGGCTCGCCCACCCGCTCACACAGCTCGCGGCCGATCCAATGGCGATAGCTGTCGAGGAGCCGCTGGGTCCATTGGATAATCGCAGGATCGGTCCACGGGGGTTGATGCACGGTCACACGCTCCTGAGAGCCGGTGGTACCACGCCGGATGCCGGAACACAAGAATCGGGAAACGCGCCCTTGTCACCACCCTAGTATGTCTCTGTATAATATGGCCTCCTCCCGGATGACGATCCGAGAGACAAGGAGTTGGAAGGAGTGCGTCATGGCCGGTCACACACTGTTCGATAAAATCTGGGATTCTCATGTGGTCCGCGCGGAGCCGGACGGGACGACCCTGCTTTATATCGATCGCCAACTCGTGCACGAGGTCACATCGCCCCAAGCGTTTGAAGGATTGAAACTGGCCGGGCGTTGGCCTCGACGCCCGGGGGCAACGCTGGCGGTGCCTGATCACAACGTGCCGACGACCGCCCGCAAGTTCGGCATCGCGGATCCGATCAGCGCGAAGCAGATTCAGACGCTGGAGGACAATTGTCACGAATTCGGTATTACGCTCTTCGGCATGAACGACATCCGCCAGGGCGTCGTGCATATCATCGGACCGGAGCAGGGCTTTACGCTGCCAGGCACGACGATCGTCTGTGGTGACTCGCATACGTCGACTCACGGCGCGTTCGGTGCCTTGGCCTTCGGCATCGGGACAAGCGAAGTGGAGCATGTGTTGGCCACACAGTGTTTGGTTCAGAAGCGGCCGAAGACGATGGAAGTGCGAGTCGACGGCACCTTGTCGCCATACTGTTCTGCCAAGGACGTGATCCTCGCCATTATCGGTAAAATCGGAACAGCCGGCGGCACCGGCTACGTGATCGAGTACACCGGCTCGTCTATCCGCATGCTCAGCATGGAAGGCCGCATGACCCTGTGCAACATGTCGATCGAAGCCGGCGCGCGCGCCGGCATGGTTGCGCCGGACGAGAAGACGATCGCCTATATCAAAGGCCGTCCCATGGCACCAAAGGGGGATTCGTTCGACCATGCCGTGCGGGCCTGGCAGCAGCTCAAGACGGATGCAAACGCCACCTACGCCGCGACGGTCATGTTGAGAGCCGAAGATATTGCTCCGCAAGTGAGCTGGGGCACGAGCCCCGGCATGGTCACCGGCGTGGACCAACGAGTCCCCGACCCGAGAGCGATGGCGGACGACAAAACCAAGAACGCGGCGGAGCGGGCGTTGGAATATATGGGCCTCTCGCCGAATATGCGCATCACCGATATCACCATCGACAAGGTCTTCATCGGCTCCTGCACGAATGCGCGCATCGAGGATCTTCGGCTGGCGGCGAGTTTGGCGAAGGGCAAGCATGTCGCGAAAACCGTCCATGCGATGGTCGTTCCCGGTTCCGGACTGGTGAAGCAACAGGCAGAGCAAGAAGGACTCGACCGGGTCTTCACGGAAGCTGGCTTCGAATGGCGTGAAGCGGGCTGCAGCATGTGTCTGGCGATGAATGCGGATGTGCTTCAACCGGGCGAACGCTGTGCTTCGACGAGCAATCGCAACTTTGAAGGACGCCAGGGCGCCGGCGGGCGCACCCATCTTGTGTCACCGGCCATGGCCGTGGCCGCCGCCGTCGAAGGTCATTTCGTCGATATCAGAAAATGGAAATAGGGGACCTATGCAAACCTTCACGACACTGACCGGACTCGTCGCGGCGCTGGATCGCGTCAACGTCGACACCGATCAGATCATTCCGAAGCAGTTTCTGAAAACGATCAAGCGGACGGGGCTGCGCGAAGGATTGTTTTTTGATTGGCGGAAGCAGAAAGACGGCTCGCCCGATCCGGAGTTCTTCTTGAACCAAGCCCGCTATCGGGACGCCACCATCTTATTGACGAGGGATAACTTCGGCTGCGGGTCCTCGCGCGAACACGCCCCCTGGGCCTTGCTCGATCAAGGATTCCGCTGCGTGATCGCCCCGAGCTTCGCCGACATTTTCTATAATAACTGTTTCCAAAACGGCATGTTGCCGGTGGTCTTGCAAGCCGACGAGGTGCAGACCTTGATGACTGATGTGCTCAAGGCACCGGGCTATCAGCTGACCGTGGACCTCAGGACCCAAACGGTGGCGACGCCAGCCGGTATCCGCTATGGCTTCGACATCGATCCGTTCCGGAAAGACTGCTTGTATCGCGGCCTGGATGCCATCGGGCTGACACTTCAACACGACGCGGCCATCGCCGCGTACGAAGCACGCAGGAAGACCGAAGCGCCTTGGCTGTTTGCCGACCTTCGATCTTGACCGGCGGAGGAGGCCCGATGAACTGGTCGACCGTCTTGTTTCCCGTCTTGTGGCTCTGGCGGCCGAAACTCTTTCTGACACTCGTATTCTTCATCGGCACTGCGTACCTGCTCGTCGCGTTCAACTTCAGCTATTCCGATGGCAGCCGCGCCGGCTATATTCAGAAATTTTCCAAAAAAGGCTGGGTATGCAAGACCAACGAGGGCGAACTGGCGATGACCACTGTGCCGGGAGTTGCACCGGTGCTCTGGGATTTCTCCGTCTGGGACGACAAGATCTCCGCCCAACTGACGCAGATGATGGGGAAGCGACTGGTCCTGCACTATAAAGAGTTTCGGTATTTGCCGACGACTTGCTTCGGCGAGACGGCCTATTTCGTCGATCGTGTGGAGTTACAGGAGTAACGGGAGGCCGCCCCTCACAGCCACCGTTTATTGCGAAACGCGAACAACATCCCCACGCCCACCAGCACCATCACCGCCAGCACGGCGGGATAGCCCCACTCGGACTTCAGTTCGGGCATATGCTCGAAATTCATCCCGTAGATACTGGCGATGAAACTCAAGGGCATGAAGATCGTCGTGATCACGGTCAGCACGCGCATGACGGCATTGAGCCGGTAACTCACGCTCGACAGGTAGATGTCGAGACTGGCTGAGACCATTTCGCGCAACGTCTCGAGCGTATCGACGATTTGCACGACGTGATCGTAGACGTCGCGGAAAAAGACCTTGGTCGGCTGCTGCAGGAACGGACAGTCCGACCGGGACAGATTGTTCATCACGTCCCGGAGCGGCCACACGGCCCGACGGAGAAAGAGCAGTTGCCGCTTGAGCGCGTGAATTTCTTTCAGTGTCTCCGGTTTGGGATCGGCCACGACGGCCTGTTGCACGACCTCGATTTGCTCACCCAACACCTCTAGCACGGCGAAGTATTGATCCACAATCGCGTCGACCAGGGCATGAAGCAGATAATCGGCGCCGGATTGCCGCAGGCGTCCCTTGCCTCCTCGAAGGCGATCGCGCACCGGCTTGAACACATCCGTGCCGTCCTCCTGGAATGACAGCACAAAGTTCCGTCCGAGCACCAGACTCACCTGCTCGACGGCGATCTCCTGGCGATTGGTGATGAGCAGCATCTTTATCACAAGGAACAGGTAGGTCTCATAATCGTCGAGCTTGGGCCGCTGATCGGTGTTTGCAATGTCCTCGAGGAGCAGCGGATGGAGCGAGAATTGTTTGCCGAAGGTCTCGAGCACATCGAGTTTGTGGACACCACCGACGTTAATCCAGGTGACGGATTCATCGACCGGCGGTGCGAGCGTGTCGAGCGACAGGTCCTGCTGTTCGTCGCAGCGAGCGCCCGCATAGTTGAACGATTGGACGGTGACCTTCTCCGACCTCTTCTCGCCGATGTGGACGAGCGTCCCTGGCGGAAGACCGGTCTTGCGTGATCGCTTCTGCATCACCTTCATGACGACTCCTTACTCGTGTGCGTTGCTTGTACGCAGGTTCGCCCACGCCGTCAAGAGCGGCATGCCGGCTCTGTCTCTTTCTCTTTCCCCTTTGCCGGAACCGGCAGACCTGTTACTCTCCCCGCTCGAAGCAGAAGGGACGAATCGTGATGGAACGAGAGTTGCGCATCCTCGTCGATCACGTACGCCTGGGGGGGCGTCGGGCGCTCGAGCTCGCCCGCGACGGGTTCGACGTGCAGATAAAAAGGGATCGCTCGCCGGTCACCACGGCGGATCTCGAGGTCAACCGCATCCTGTCCAACATGCAGCAGCAGCATTTCCCGGACGACGGCTGGCTGTCTGAAGAATCGCCCGACGATCCCATCCGTCTCCAGAAGGCCCGAGTGTGGATTGTCGACCCAATCGACGGCACGAAGGCATTCGTGAATCGGATGCCGGAATTTTGCATATCGGCCGCGCTGGTCGAGAAAAGCCGGCCGGTCGTGGCAGCTATCTTCAACCCCTCGACCGACGAACTGTTCACGGCCGTGCGCGGCGGAGGGCTCCACCTGAACGGCCCACGCATAGAACGCGCCGCGGCTACCAAATTGGCGCCGGTGGTCATGGTCAGCCCCTGGGAATTCCGGAGCGGCCGCTGGGCGACACTCGACGGAACCGTGCGGTGCCGCCCCATGTATTCGATCGCCAACGCCCTCGCGCTCGTCGCGGCTGGGCGCGTCCATGCCACCATCACAATCGAACCGGAAAACGAATGGGATCTCGCCGCGGGGGTCCTGCTCGTCGAGGAAAGCGGCGGCACGATTCACGATGCGGCGGGGAAGCCCTTTTTCTTCAATCAGGAGAAACCCAAATTTCGCGGCGTCATCGCCATCGCGGCCGCGGCCAATTCCGATCTCCATCCCTTGCTGCAGCATCAGGCGGAGCAGGCCCACATAGCCTCAAGGAAGACATGACGTCTCCTGTCATCATTGCGCTCTTGGGAACCGGATTGCTGGGTCGTGCGATCGGTGAGCGCCTGCAGACCGTCGGCTACCAAGTCGTGGCATATAACCGGACGGTCGTGAAGGCACTAACGCTGCAATCCTGCGGAATCACCGTGGTCACGAAGCCGGAGCAGGCAATCGCGCAGGCGGATTGTGTGGTGCTTGTGCTGGCGGATGCGGCGGCAATCCGGTCAGTGGTGTTGTCACCGGAGGCTCTGGCGGCGCTTCGCGGGAAGACCGTTATTCAGATGGGCACGATCGCCTCCGACGAAAGCCTGGCCCTGCAGCACGCGGTCGAACTCGCCGGTGGATCATATTGCGAAGCCCCTGTGCTTGGAAGCCTCGCGGAAGCGACTGCGGGTACATTGTTGATCATGGTCGGCGCGAGGCAGGCGCAGTTCGATCGGTGGCATCCCTTGTTCCGTTCGCTCAGTCGAGAACCCCGCTTGGTCGGCCCGGTCGGATCGGCCGCGTCGCTCAAGCTCGCGCTCAACCAGCTCATCGCCGCAGAAATCTCGGCCTTTGCGTTGAGCTTGAGTCTGGTGCAGCGAGCGGGCGTCCCGGTCGAAACCTTCATGGGGATTCTGAAGCAGAGCGCGCTCTGTGCGCCGGCGTTCGAGAAGAAACTGCCTCGGCTCCTCAAGCGGGATTACCACAACCCTAACTTCTCGACGCAGCACCTCTTGAAAGACGTGAATCTGTTCCTCATGGAGGCATCCGATCGAGGGCTCACCACGAGCAGTGCGGAAGGTATCAAGACGATGCTGGAACAGACGATCGCGCAGGATTTGGGCGAGGTCGATTACTCCGCCCTATACGAGGTCGTGAATCCGCAGGTGAGATCTGCAGGGACGTAGCTAGGGAGCGGGCGGGGTCTCGCCGGCATTGGCGGGCGACGATTTTCTCGTCAGATGAAAGGTGCCGCCTTTTTGCGTCGGCGCTCGATCGCTCTCGATGCGGGTGTACCACCAACGGCCCGCACCTTCCGAAAAATCCGGCGAAAGTTCCACTAAAAAACCGCCTTCCCGGTCGTTCTCCTTCTGAAACCACATCCCATCCCAGGCATGGCCGTTGAGTGCATGCGTCTCAAAGCGCCCATCCTTCCAGGCGTAGGGACCGTTGCCTTGCTCATCCAACTTCAGCAGGACCACTGCGCCGTCTTCGTACTCCCACTCCCCGGCCAGAATCCGACGATCGCCTTCTTGTGACGGAATCGGATCTGGTGCAGGACGCGGAATCGTGACTTCTGTACAAGCTGCGAGCAGTAGGCTCCCCGCCAGCAGTCCGCCCATGGCAGATGTATTCATTCGACGCATATATGGTTGTTCTTACCATGCAAGACGCGCTTGGACAAGCCATACTAGCCGAGACGTGCGAGGCGTCGGCAGGCTTCATCGAGATCCGCATCGGTCTTGGCATAGCTGAAGCGGATAAACCGGGCGCCTTCCGGCCCTGAGAAAAATGCTTCTCCCGGCACACCCGCTACGCCGGCCTTGCCGAGCAAATGCATCGCCCGGTCTTTTCCAGTTACGCCTGGCAAGCGAGAGGCGTCGGCCAGCACGTAGTAGGCCCCCTGTGGCATGGAAGGCGTGAGGCCGATTGTGGCTAATTGCGCACAGAAGCGATCGCGTTTGGCTTGAAAATCTTTCGCCATGTCCTGATAAAACAAAGGAGGAAGTTCTTGAATGCCGACCGCCACACCCGCTTGCAAGGGAGTCGGTGCACAGACGTACAGCAGGTCGTTCATGGCACCGATCGCCTGTGCCCACCGCGCTGCCGCGACACTGTAGCCGATGCGCCAGCCAGTAATGCTAAAGGTTTTAGAGTAACCGCCGACGGTAATCGTACAGTCGGCCATGCCTGGAAGGGTTGCGAGGCTCACATGCGTACGGCCGTCGTAGAGAAAGTATTCGTAGATTTCGTCCGTGAAGACGAAAAGATCGTGTTGGGTCGCCACGGCGGCGACCCCCTCAAGTTCCGACTGCGTGAAGACTTTCCCCGATGGGTTCCCCGGTGAATTGACGATGATCGCCGCCGTACGCGGCGTGACCGCACGGTCCAAGGCTTCGAGCGACCAGGTCCAATCCGGCGCCTGCATGGGCACGATCACCGGCACCGCCTTGACGACAAGCAGGGCATTGATGTGGTACTGGTAGTAGGGCTCAAACAGGATGACTTCATCACCCGGGTGCAGCAGCGCCAGGCAGGCAGAGTGAAAGGCGCCGGTCGCGCCAGCACTGACGGTAATGTCGGTCTCAGGATCGGCAGTGATGCCGTTGACACGCAAGAGTTTTTTCGCGAGAGCCTGCCGAAGTTCTGGCAGACCGTCGAAGCGCGAATACACGTTCTTTCCCTGGTCTATAGCTCGCGCCGCCGCTTTCAATACCACCGAAGGCACTGGTGTATCGCAGACCCCCTGCGCCATATTGACTCCCTTAGCCTGAGCGCAGGCCTGGGTCATGGCCCTGATCTCCGAGTGGGCGAGATCGGTCATCCGTTCGTTGATATGCCGTCCCATTCTGCGCCTCTCCATCTTTTCAGAAACCTCTTTTTCGCAGAGCCGTTTGGCAAAGGTCAAGCTGAACGCTTAAGACCCAAGGCCGTGACATGCCTCCGTTGACTTACGTAAATTGATTTACAAATTTGACCCTGCACTGTAGGATCCCTGAATGTGATGCCTTGTTCCCCTTCGGAGGTACTGCTCTTGGGGAAGGCGTGACGACGGGACGACACGTACTATTATCTTATATAGAACGATTCATCTCGCTTTCATCATATAAAGGAGTGCATCGGTGGCCACAAAGGAACCGAGATCACGCCAAGGTTCCACGGGATCTGACGACGCGACAATGCCGGAGCGCCGCGGGCGACGCCTACTTCTTGTCTGCCGTCTATTTTTCTTCGGCGACAATGAATTTGAAGGGGAGGCCGGCGTTCTCGACATTTCGACCAACGGCTGTCAGGCCACATCTCTCGAAACTGTCGCCGTGGGAATGACGCTGCGCCTGTCCGTGTTCCTCGGCGACCAGCAATGGCCCCTGCGCATTGATCGAGCTATTGTGCGCTGGGTCAACGGCCCGAATTTCGGGCTGGAATTCACCGG